>DASSJF010000076.1 GCA_035691305.1 bacterium | reverse complement strand
CATCCGGTCGCGGCCGGCGTGCCCGGCGACCTCGCGGCGTCGCTCGCCGCCCTGCGCGCCGCGCTCGGGGGGACGCGCGGGGCGGCGGGGTCGACGCCTGCCGCCGCGACGGCTCCGGCCGGCGATCCGTACGAAGCCGCGGCCGAGGCCGTGGCCGCGGTACTCGGCCCCGAGGACATCCTGGTCGAGGAGGCCATTTCCGCGCGCACGGCGGTGTTGTCGCGCATCCCGCGGACGGTCCCGGGGTCGCTCTTCGGCGAGAAGGGCGGGACGATCGGGTGGGGCATGCCGGCGGCGTTGGGCGTGAAACTGGGCCGCCCGGACCGGCGCGTGCTGGCCATGGTCGGCGATGGCGGCGTCTTGATGGCCGCGCAGAGTCTCTGGACGGCCGCGCGTTACGGCATCGCGGTGACCTTTGTGGTCCTGAACAACCGCGGCTACACGATTCTCAAGCACGGGCTGGCCGGCCTCGGCGGCCAGGCGGCGCGGGCGGGCACATATCCGGGAACGGATGTGCCCGGCGTGGACCTGGTCGGCATGGCACGGTCGTTTGGGGTCGCGGCGGAGCAGGTGGGCGTTTCCGAACTTCCCCGCGCGCTCCGGCGCGCGCTCGGGGCGCCCGGGCCCGTTCTGCTCGATGTGCCGCTCGATGTTCCGGTGCGGCCGCTTTGAGGGGTTGGCAGGATCGACGAACAGATGGAATAATCTTAATCGCAGCCGGCGGGATCGTGGGTACGCCGGGACAGGGAGGTGGCGGGGAGACACGGTTTGCAAGCGCCGGAACTCACCGTCGTCGTCGATGGTCGCGCGGTGAGTTGACGAGGCAGGGGATCTCGAGCAGTGGAGCCGCGTCGGGGGTTCGCCGCGGGCTCCCATTCGGCGGGTGACCCTAGGTCTGGTCCGGACCTCATGGACGCTGCCAAAACCCGGAGGCAACTCCGGGGACAAAAGGCGTTCAGGACGCACACCTCAGGCAGCGGGTGGCTCGCGGGCGCCCCGCCCCGACGCCGCCGGAGCACGCGGGTACAGGTCCGCCGCTGCCCCAATTTTGTCCATGAGACTGTAAGGGAGCGCGCGAAACCGCGACCGGGGCGCGAAGGCGTCCCGTCGTCGGACCGCCTATCGGCGGACTCGTTACCACGATGAGATTACCGGGCGCGCCATGCGGTCCTGGACTTCGGAGGCGTGTATGTGCGGCATCATGGGCTATATCGGGGAGCGGCCGGCCGCGCCGGTGCTCCTCGACGGACTGCGGCGATTGGAATACCGCGGGTATGACTCCGCCGGCGTCGCGGTACTGAACGGCGGCGGCATCGAGATCCGCAAGGCCGCCGGCAAGATCGGACGTCTCGCGGACTTGATCGAGCGCTCGCCCGTCCACGGCATCGTGGGCATCGGCCACACCCGATGGGCGACGCACGGCCACCCGTCGGACGAGAACGCGCACCCGCATTCGGATTGCCGCGGCCGGATCGTCGTCATTCACAACGGGATCATCGAAAACTTCCTCGAGTTGCGGTCGGCGCTCGCCGCCCGCGGCCACACCTTCAAGTCGGACACCGACACCGAGGTGCTGGCGCACCTGATCGAGGAGGCCTATGAGGGCGACCTGCCGTCCGCGGTCGAGCGCGCCGTCTCCCAGGCGACGGGCGCCTACGCGCTCGTGGTCCTGGCCGCGGACGAGCCGGACAAGATCGTGGCCGTGCGCATGATCAGCCCGCTGGTGATCGGCCTCGGACAGGGTGAGGCAATCCTGGCCTCCGACGTGACCGCGCTGCTGCCCTACACGCGCGACGTCATCATCGTCGAGGACGGCGAGATCGCCGTGATCACGCGCGGCGAAGCGCGGCTTGCGAAGATCGGCGGCGGTCCGGTGTCCCGCGCGCCGGCCCGGATCACCTGGGACGCGGCGGCCGCGGAGAAGGGCGGCTACGCCCACTTCATGCTGAAGGAGATCCACGAGCAGCCGCGCGTGCTGCAGGAGACCCTGATGGGCCGGCTGCCCGACGACCGGGAGATCGAGCTCGACGGCGTCGAGCTGACGCCGGAGACCGCGCGCGGGATCGACAAGGTCTGGCTGGTCGCCTGCGGCACCGCGTATCACGCCGGCCTGGTCGGCCGGCTGCTGATCGAGCAGTTCGCGCGGGTGCCGGCCGAGGCCGACGTGGCCAGCGAATTCCGGTACCGCGATCCGCTCATCGGCCCGCGCACGCTCGCGCTCGCGATCAGCCAGTCCGGGGAGACCGCGGACACGATCGCCGCGGCGCGCGAGGCCCAGGCGCGCGGCGCGCGCACGCTCGCCGTCGCGAACGTCGTCGGCAGCACGCTCGCGCGCGAGGCCTCCGACGTCTTATACACCCGGGCGGGGCCGGAGATCTCCGTGTGCTCGACCAAAGCGTATCTGACGCAGCTCGCGGCGCTCGCGATGTTCGCGGGGGCCCTGGGGCAGGCGCGGGGAACGCTCGCCGCGCCGGCGGTGACCGCGCTGATCCGCGGCCTGCGCGCGCTGCCGTCGCAGGCCCAGGCGGTCCTGCGGCTCGAGCCCGAGATCATCCGCCTGGCGGAGCGGCTGCATACCGTGGAGGACGCGTTCTTCGTCGGCCGCGGCTTCGACTATCCGGTGGCGATGGAAGGGTCGCTCAAGTTCAAGGAGATCAGCTACATTCACTCGGAGGCGTTCGCGGGCGGCGAGCTCAAGCACGGCACGCTCGCGCTGGTGGTACCGGGGGTGCTCGTCGTCGCGCTCGCGACGCAGCCGGCGCTCGTCGACAAGATCGTCAGCAACATCCAGCAGATCCGCGCGCGCGGCGCGGAAGTCGTCGGCGTGGCCACGGCCGCCACCGCGGCGGCGGTGCGCCCCCACGTCGACACGCTGCTCGAGGTCCCGGCCGCCGATCCGCTGCTCGCGCCGGTGCTCAGCGTCATCCCGCTGCAGCTCTTCGCCTACCACGTCGCGCGCCTCCGCGGGAACGACGTGGACCAGCCGCGCAACCTCGCGAAGAGCGTGACGGTCGAGTGACGCCGCGCGGCGCATGAGGATTCTCGTCACCGGCGGCGCGGGGTTCATCGGGGCGCACGTCGCCGAAGCCTACCGCGACGCCGGCCACACGGTCGCCGCCGTCGACATCGTCACCGGGCGGGACCGCACGCCGGCCGGCGTGCGCTGCCACCGCGTGGACGTCGCGTCCGCGGCGCTCGACGCCGTGTTTGAGGCGGAGCGGCCGGACGTGGTCTCGCACCACGCCGCGCAGGCCAACGTGCGGCGGTCGCTCGCCGATCCGGTCACAGACGCCGCGACGAACGTCCTCGGCACGCTGCGCGTCCTGGACCTCGCGGTGCGCCACGGCGTCCGGCAGGTGGTGTTCGCGTCTACCGCCGGCGCGCTCTACGGCGAGCCGGCGGCGGTGCCGGTCCGGGAAGACGCTCCGATTCTGCCGACGTCGCCGTACGGGCTGCACAAGTATCTCGGCGAGCAGTACATGGCCTACTACCGGCGGATGCACGGCCTCAACGCGACGGTGCTGCGCTACGGCAACGTCTACGGACCCGGCCAGGACCCGGCGACCGAGGCCGGCGTCGTCGCGATTTTCATCGAGGCGATGCTGCGCGGCCGGCGGCCGGTGATCTTCGGCGACGGGGCGCAGGTGCGGGACTTCGTCTACGTCGGCGACGTGGCGGACGCCAACCTGCGCGTCCTCGGACGGGCGCTGTCCGAGCCGCTGCACGTCGGATCGGGTGCGGGCACCTCGGTCAACGAGATCGAGGCGCGGCTGCGCGCGCTCACGGGCGCCGCGGGCGCGCCGGAGCACGGCCCGGCGATCCCGGGCGAAGTCTACCGGATCTATCTCGACGTGAGCCGCATCCGTACCGCCCTCGGATGGCAGGCGCGCGTGGGACTGGAGGAAGGGCTTCGCCGAACCGTCGAATCGTTCAGCCACGGCAGAAAAGTCGCCCCGCTGAGTTCGGAGGACACCGACCGATGATCGACAAGGAACTGCTCGAGATCCTGGCGTGCCCGGTCTGCAAGACGCCGGTGAAGCAGGAAGGCGACCGGCTCGTCTGCGCCAAGTGCGGGCGCCGCTACCCGATTCGAGACGGCATCCCCGTGATGCTGGTCGACGAGGCGGAACAGCGGCCGGCCTGAGCGAGGAGGTGGCGGCGGCGTATACTCCGCGTCGCGCGGGCCTCTCGAGATGAAACTGCCGACGCCCAAGGAAATGGCGTCCCTCGAGCAGCGGACGCACGAAGCCGCGGGCATTACGGTCGCCGCGCTCATGGAGCGGGCCGGCGCGCGGACGGCCGAGGTGGCGCGGCGGCTGCTCGAAGGCCGCGGCGGGCGGCGCGTCGTCGTGCTGGCGGGCAAAGGGAACAACGGCGGCGACGGGCTTGTCGCCGCGCGCGACCTCGTCGGAGACGCGCGGGTGACGGTGTTACTGGCCGGGCCCGACGCCGAACTCGGCGGCGGGCCCGCGGCGCATCTCCCCTCGGTGCGAGGGCGGCACATCCCCGTGCTGGAAGCCACGACCGCGCAGTCCTCGGATATCGACGCGCAGCTTCGCGACTGCGACTTGATTATCGACGCGCTGTTCGGCACAGGATTTCACGGACCGGCGCAGGGCGTGCCCGCGGCCCTCATCGAGGCGGCCAACCGGTCCGGGGTTCCGATCCTCGCGGTCGACGTGCCGTCGGGGATCGATTCCGCGACCGGGGCGGCGGAGCCGCCGGTGATCCGGGCCGCCGCGACCGTCACCATGGGCCTGCCGAAGCTCGGGCTCGTCCAGTTTCCGGCCGCGGCGTGCGCCGGGCGGCTCTTCGTCGCGGACATCGGTATTCCGCGGGCGGTCGTGGACGAGGGGCCGATCCGCGCCGAGTTGATGCGCGCGGCGTGGATCGACCGCGCGTTTCCGCGCCGGCGCGCGGACGGGCATAAGGGCACCTACGGCCACGTCTACATCGTGGCGGGCGCCCGCGGCTTCACCGGCGCCGCCGTGCTGGCGGCCCGCGGCGCGATCCGCGGCGGGGCGGGGCTCGTCACGGTGGCGCTCCCGCGCTCGCTCGTGACCGCGCCCACCGCGTCGCTGCCCGAGGCGATGACGCTCCCGCTCCCGGAGACCGACGCCGGCTCTCTCGGCGCCGAGGCGGAAGGCGTAATCCGCGAGGCGGTCGCCTCCGTCGACGGCAGGCACCCCGCCGTGGTCGCGATCGGGCCGGGCCTGACGACGCGCGCGGAGGTCGTAGGCGTCGTGCGCCGTCTCATTCCCCAGCTCGGCGGACCGCTCGTCGCGGACGCCGACGCGCTCAATGCGCTGGCCGGCAACCCCGCGTTGCTCCGCGAGGCCCCGGGGCCGGTGGTGATCACCCCGCACCCGGGCGAGCTGGCGCGCCTCGTGGGCGCCTCGATCGCCGAGATCCAGCGTGACCGCGTCGCCGCCGCGCGCGCCGCCGCGTCGTCCACGGGTGCCGTCACGATTCTGAAAGGCGCGCGGACGGTCGTCGCGTCGCCGGACGGCCGCACGGGAATCATCCCGAACGGCAACGGCGCGATGGGGACCGGCGGCACGGGCGACGTGCTGACCGGCGTCGTCGCCGCCTTTCTCGCCCAGCGGCTGCCGGCCTGGGAGGCCGCCGTCTGCGCGGCGTACCTCCACGGCCTCGCCGGCGACCTCGCCGCGCCGGGAGAGCTCGGCCTCTTGTCGCACGAGGTCGCCGACGCGGTTCCGCGGGCGCTCGCGCTGGTCCGCGCGGGAACGGTCGACGAGGGCATCACGCATGTCGGCTAGGCCGCTGCGGGCCGGCTGGGCGGAGATCGATCTCGACGCGATCCGCGACAACGTTCATGCGCTCCGGGGCGCGCTGGTCCCGCCCGCGAAGCTGCTGGTGGTGGTGAAGGCCAACGGCTACGGGCACGGCGCCGTCGAGGTGACGCGGGCGGCCGCCGCGGCGGGGGCGTGGGGCTTTGGCGTCGCGACCGTGGACGAAGGCGAGGAGTTGCGCCGCGCGGGCGTTCGCGAGCCGGTGGTGCTGCTCGACCTCACGCTGCCGGACGAGGCGCCGCGAATCGTCGCGCTCGATCTCTCGGCCGGGGTCGCCGATCTCGACGCGGCGCGCGCGCTCAGCCGGGCGGCGAGGCCGTCGGGGCGCCCGGCGCGGCTGCACCTCAAGGTGGACACGGGGATGGGGCGCGCGGGGTGCGCTCCGGCGGATGCGCCGGCGCTGGCCCGCGCGCTCGCGGAGCTCCCCGGGGTCGCGCTGGAAGGCTGCTACACGCACTTCCCGTCCGCGGACGACGTCGACCTCGCCGCGACCCGCGGGCAGGTCGCGGAGTTCGCCCGCGTCCAGGCGGCGCTGCGCGGCGCGGGCCTCGAGGGCCTGCTGTACCACGCCGCAAACAGCGCGGGCACGCTCGCGCTCCCGGAGGCGCACTTCGATCTCGTGCGCTGCGGCATCGCCGTGTACGGCGTCTCTCCGGCGCCGCACCTCGGGGCGCGCGTCCCGCTGCGGCCGGCGATGCGCCTCGTCGCGCGCGTCGTGCAGGTGAAGCGCGTCCCCGCCGGAACCGCGGTGGGCTACGGCCGCGAGTACCGCGCGCCGCGGGAGACCACGATCGCGACGGTGCCGCTCGGCTACGCGGACGGGTACCCGCGCCTGGCGTGGCGCGCGGCCGAGGTGGCGGTCGGCGGGCGGCGCGTACGGGTGGCGGGACGGATCAGCATGGATCAACTGACCGTCGACGCCGGCGACCTCGCCGTCCGCGCGGGCGACGACGTCGAGCTGTGGGGCCCGGCGCTGCCGGTCGAAGAGGTCGCCGCGGCGGCGCAGACGATCGCGTGGGAGCTGCTGGTGCGCGTTCCGTTGCGCGTGCCCCGCGTCTTCACGAGCGGCGGCGCCGTCCGGTCGGTCCGGACGCTGGTCGACGCTTGGGACGAAGCCGCGGGCGAAAGGGGGAGTCGGCGTGCGCGTCGCCTTTCAGGGCGAGCGGGGCGCTAACAGCGAAGAGGCGGTCTTTCGGATCTTCGGCGACCGGGCCGAGCCGGTGCCGTGCCCCGACCTCGTGCAGACGTTCGACGCGGTCGTCGCGCGCCGCGCGGACGGCGCCGTGGTCCCGGTGGAAAACTCTCAGGCCGGCAGCATCAACGAGACCTACGACCTTCTGCTGAAGCACGATCTCTTCATCACCGGCGAGTACGATCTGCGTGTGCGCCACTGCCTGATGGCGCCGGCGGGCTCGACGCTCGCCGGCGTGACGCGGGTGTACTCTCATCCGCAGGCGCTCGCGCAGTGCGACGCGTTCTTGCGGCGGCACGGCATCGAGCCGGTCGTCTTCGGCGATACGGCCGGCAGCGCGAAGATGGTGGCGGAGCACCGGCCCGCCGGGGGCGCGGCGATCGCGCCCCGGCGGGCCGCGGACATCTATCACCTGCAGATCCTCGCGGAGGGCATCGAGACCAACCCCAACAACTACACCCGCTTCCTGGTGCTCGATCCGCGGCCCGCACCGAAGGCCGAGCGCAGCAAGACCTCGATCGTGTTCGTCGTCGCGAACAAGCCGGGCACCCTGTACCAGGCGATCGGCGCGATCGCCACCCGCGGCATCAACATCGCGAAGATCGAATCCCGGCCCGGCCGCGAGCGGCCGTGGGACTACGTCTTCTACCTCGACGTGGACGGGCACGTCGACGACGACGCGATGGAAACGGCGCTGGCCGATCTCCGGCGCCACACCTCGATGCTGAGGGTGCTGGGCTCGTACCCGAAGGCGGAGCCCCCGGCCGTCACGTAAATTGACGGCCGTCGCCACGCCGGAGCTCCGGCCGCTGGGGGACTGGGGCGTCGTCGCCGAGTTCGGCGGCGACGAGATCTCCGACGCGGCGAACGCCGCGGTGCTTGCGTTGCGCCGCGTCGTCGACGAGGACCGCATCGCCGGCGTCGTCGAAACGCTGCCGACGTACCGGTCCCTCCTCGTCGTGTTCGATCCGCTGCGCACGACCGCCGCCGCAATCCGGCAGGCGCTGCTCGCCGCGGTGCCCCGCGCCGATCCGTCGTCGCTGCCCGCGGGCCGGCTCGTCGAGATTCCGACCGCCTACGGGGGGGCCCACGGCCCCGACCTCGCGCCGCTTGCGGCCGAGGTCGGGCTCTCCGAGGACGGCGTCGTCGCCGCCCACACCGGCTGCGAGTACCGTGTCTACATGCTGGGGTTCAGCCCGGGCTTCCCGTACATGGGCACGCTGCCTGAAGCGCTCCGCGTCCCCCGCCTCAGGTCGCCGAGGACGTTCGTGCCGCAGCGCACCGTGGCGCTCGCCGGCCAGCAGACCGGCGTCTATCCCGTCGCGAGTCCGGGCGGCTGGCGCTTGATCGGGCGGACGCCGCTGCGGATCTACGATCCGAGCCGCGACGCCCCGTTTCTGCTCGACGCGGGCGACCGGGTCCGGTTCGTGCCGATCGGCGTGCGCGAGTACGATCTCCGCGCGCCGGTCGATGAAGACGGGGAGCGGCCGCCGGTTCCGGCGTCCCCGGAGTTCCTCGTCGAGCGCGGCGGCCTGTGGACGACCGTGCAGGACGCCGGACGGCCCGGGTACCGGCGCTTTGGGATGCCGCAGAGCGGCGCGATGGATCCGCTGTCGCTTCGGATTGCCAATTCGCTGCTCGGAAATCCGCCGGGCGCCGCCGCGCTGGAGTGCACCGCGCCGGGCCCGCGCCTCGTGGCGGCCAGGCGAACCGCGGTCGCGATCGCCGGAGCCGACCTATCGCCGATGGTGAACGGCCGGCCGGTGCGCGGATGGACCGCGATCGCGCTGCGGGAAGGGGACGTGCTCGAATTCGGCGCGCCGCGGGCCGGGCAGTGGGCGTACGTGGCGGTCCCCGGCGGCGTGGACGTGCCGCCCGCCCTCGGTAGCCGGGCGACGTATGTGCGCGGCGCGCTCGGCGGGTACGGGGGGCGGCGCCTGCAGGACGGCGATCTCCTGGCGTGCGAGCGCCGCGCCCCCGGCGCGCAGTTCCGGCTCCCCGAACACCTTCGACCCCAGGTCGGCGGCGCGTGCACCGTCCGCGTGGTGCTCGGCCCGCAGGAGTCCTACTTCACGGATTCGGCGGTGGCGGCGCTGCTCGCGGGCGAATACTCTCCCGGCGTGCACGCGGACCGGGTTGGGTACCGGCTCGACGGGCCGAGGTTGGAGCACCGCGCGGCGGCAGAGCTGCTTTCGGACGGGCTGCTGCCGGGCGCGATCCAGGTGCCGTCGGGCGGACAGCCGATCGTGATCATGGCGGACGGGCCGACGGCCGGCGGGTATCCCAAGATCGCGGCAATCCTGCGGGCGGACCTGCGTCTCGTGGCTCAGGCACGCCGCGGGGACCCGGTTCGTTTTCGCGCGGTGCAGTGGGAGGACGCGCATCTTGGATCGCGCGAGGCGGCGGCGCGCCTGGCGGCGCTGCGCCTGGAGCGGGCCGCCGATTAGGCAAGGACACCGCGCTTGCGCGGCATTGACGCGAACTATACGATGGAGCACGGACGCGCGGCTTCCGCTGCGGCCGAAGGAGTGATTCCGTGACCGAAGACCGTCCGCGGATCGGCGTCGTCGGCGCCGCCCGCACCGAGGTTGAGCAGAAATCCTTTCAGGCCTACGTCGAGGCGGTCGAAGGCGCGGGCGGCAGGCCCGTGCCCATCGAGCCGGGCGCGGGGGCGGACGTTCTAGATCGTGTCGACGGGCTTGTGCTGACCGGCGGGCTCGACGTCGATCCGAAGGAGTACGGCCAGGCCGCGGATCCGTCGATGTCGGTCGAAGTGGACGCCGAGCGCGACGCGCTCGAGCTGCCGCTCGTTCGCGAGGCCGTGCGGCGCGATCTCCCGGTCCTGGCGATCTGCCGAGGCATGCAGGTCCTCAACGTGGCCCTCGGCGGGACGCTCATTCAGGATCTCGACGTCGAACGCACCGGGCGCCAGGCGTGGACTCACCAGCAGCGCAAGTCGCGGCCGGACGCGTCGCACGACGCGCCGATTCACGAGGTCGACGTGGCGTCGGGCAGCCGTCTGCGGGAGATCGCCGGCGCCGAGCGGCTCGGCGTCAATACCTTCCATCATCAGGCGATCGACAAAGCCGCGCCCGGGCTCGCGGTGACGGCGCGGGCCGTGGAGCCGGACAAGCCGGCATTGATCGAAGCCGTGGAGGCGCCCGACTGCCGCTGGGTGCTCGGCGTGCAGTGGCACCCCGAACGGATGTGGCGGACCGCGCCCGCGCACCGGCGCCTCTTCGCGGAGCTCGTGCGCGCGGCCCGCGGCGTCCATGTGGGATAGCGTCCCGCTCGCCCTCGTCGAGCGCGGCGGACGCGCGGAATGTGTCCACCGCGGCAGCGTCGTCGTGGCGGACCGCGACGGACGCATCCGGTACGCGGCCGGCGATCCGGGTCTGCCGCTCTACCTGAGATCGGCGTGCAAGCCGCTGCAGGCGCTGCCGCTTGTCGAGGGGGGCGGCGTCGAAAAGTTCGGTCTGACCGGCGCCGAGCTGTCCGTGATCTGCGCCTCGCACGCCGCGGAGCCGGTGCACCTCGAAGCGGTGCGCTCCATCCTCTCCAAGATCGGATTGGACCCGTCGGCTTTGCGGTGCGGCCCGCACGTACCGCACGATCCGGCCACCGCGGCGGCGCTCGCGCGCGCCGGGCGCGCACCGGAAGCGATCCACAGCAACTGCTCCGGCAAGCACTCCGGGATGCTGGCGTCCTGCGTGCTCTACGGCTGGCCCACCGAGACCTACCTCGAGCCGGCGCACCCGCTGCAGCGGCGGATTGCCGGGATCATCGCCGACTTTTGCGCGAACGGCGACCCGCTCCCCCACGCCACCGACGGCTGCGGCGTGCCGACGTTCCACGCGAACGTCGCCCAGCTCGCCCAGGCGTTCGGGCGCCTGGCCGACCCGGCCGGCCTGCCGGCGCCGCGGGCCGCAGCCGTTCGTCGCATCGGCGACGCGATGGCCGCCTATCCCGTCATGGTATCGGGGACCGGGCGCCTGGTCACCTCGCTCATGGAGGCGATGGGTGACCGGCTGTTCTGCAAGGGCGGGGCGGAGGGTGGATTTGGGATCGCCCTGCGAAGCCGCGGACTCGGGATCGCGGTGAAGATCGAGGACGGAAACGCGCGCGCGATGGGCCCGATTCTCGTGGAGGTCTTGCGCCAGCTCGGCGCGGCCGGCCCGGCGGAGGCGCAGACGCTCGCGGTCCACGCTCAGCCCAAAGTGACAAACACCCGCGGCGAAGTCGTGGGGGCGATCCGGCCGCTCGTCCAGCTGCGCGAGCAATAGCACCGCCGCGGCCTCGGCCCCCGCGTGACACGCGCTCTCCCCGGGAGCCGCCCTTTGTAACGTCCGCGCCAAAACGCAGGAAGTGCCCGCGTGCGACACGTAGTGGGCGGGGGCCTGCGTCGCGATTTGACGGCGACGTACGAGGGGGGAGCGGATTGAAAGTCTTTATCTCCGCGGACATGGAGGGCACCGCCGGCGTCACCGACGCCGACCAGTGCCGCGAAGGGCGGCCGGATTACAACCGGTTCCGGCGCCTGATGACCGAAGAAGTGAACGCCGCGATTCTCGGCGCGCTCGAGTCCGGGGCAAAGGAGATCGTCGTCAACGACTCGCACGCCACGATGCGGAACCTGCTGATCGAGGAGCTCCATCCGCAGGCGCAGCTCGTCAGCGGTAGCCCGAAGCCCTACAGCATGATGCAGGGAATCGACGCGTCGTTCGACGCCGTGTTCTTCACCGGCTACCACGCGGCCGCCGGCACCCAAGACGCGGTCCTCGACCATTCGTACAGCGGCGCGTGCGTGCGCCAGATCAAGCTCGGCAACACGGTCGTCGGCGAGCCCGGCCTCAACTCCGCGCTGGCCGGTCATTTCAAGGTGCCGGTCGCGCTCATCACGGGCGACGGGACGGCGGTACAACAGCTCAAGAAGCTGATTTCCCACGTCGAGACCGTCGCGGTCAAAGAGGCGATCGGCCGTGTCGCGGCGCGGTCGTATCAGCCGGTCGAGGCCCGTCGCCGCATCAAAGAGGGCGCGGCGAAGGCGCTGAAGCGCGCGCGGGACCTCAAGCCGTACGCCGTCGCCAAGCCGGTCGCGCTCGAGATCGACTGGATGTACACGTCGATGGCCGACCGCTGCATGCTGATTCCCGGCATGACGAGAGTGACGCCGCGTGCCACGGCGTACAAGGCGAAGGATGCGGAACAGGCGTTTACGGTCACGGTGGCCTGCCTTACCCTGGCGCGCTCGCTTACCTAGACACCGCCGGGGGGCGGTCCCCGGGGGCACAGGAGCTCTCCCGGTTACAGAGAACAGCACCGCATGACCGGCGCCAGGCGCTCCCGCGTCGTTCGCGCCGCCGCGCGCTCCGTGGCGGCGCTGCTCCTCGCGGTCCCCGCGGCCGGCCTGTTCGCGGCAGCCGCGCTGGGGCCGGGAACCGGCCGGGCCCTCGGCGCCGTCGCCCCGCCGCAGGCCACCGGCGCCGTCGTCGACGTCGTCCAGTTGAACGGTATCATCGGTCCGGCCACCGCCCGGTACGTCCTGCGCGGCCTGCGCCAGGCCTCGGCCGACGGCGCGGAAGCCCTCGTCATTGAGATCGATACCCCCGGCGGTCTGATGACGTCGATGGACCAGATTGCGAAGGCGCTGCTGGCCTCGCCGACGCCGACGATCGCCTATGTCTGGCCGAGCGGCGCCCGCGCGGCGTCGGCCGGCGTCTTCGTCACCTACGCCGCCAACGTCGCCGCGATGGCTCCGACGACGCACCTCGGCGCGGCGCATCCGGTTAACGTGGCTCCCGGCGGCGGCACCTCCGCCGAGGACAAGACGATGATCGCCAAGGTCACGAACGACGCGGTCGCGGAGATCCGGGGCTTCGCGGCGCGCCGCGGGCGGAACCCCGACTGGGCAGAGCGCGCCGTCCGTGAGAGCGTCTCGATCACGGACGAGGAGGCGCTCCGGCTCCACGTCGTCGACCTCATCGCGGACACCCCCCAGGCGCTGCTGGCCGCCGTCGACGGCCGGAAAGTCCAGACGCCGGGCGGGACGCGCGCCCTCCACACGCGCGGGGCGCGCCTCTCCGAGATCCCGATGGACGTCACGGAGCGCTTTCTCCTCCTCCTGAGCGACCCGAACATCGGGTTCGTGCTGATGACGATGGCGATCTACGGGATCATCTTCGAGCTCAGCAACCCGGGCTCGGTGTTCCCCGGGGTGATCGGCGGGCTGGCGCTCATCCTGGCGCTCGCGTCGTTTGCCGTGATCGAGGTGAACCTGGCCGGTCTCTTGCTCATCGGGTTCGCGCTGATCCTCTTCATCGCGGACCTCAAGGTGCCGAGCCACGGCATCCTCACCGCCGGCGGTCTCGCCGCCTTCATCCTGGGGTCGCTCCTGCTCACGGAGAAGCAGGCGCCGTTCCTCCGGATCTCCATCACGCTGATCCTTACGATGGCCGGCCTGACCGCGGCGTTCTTCGCGTTTGCCGTCGGCGCGGGCATCCGCGCGCAGGCGCGCAGGGTGCACACCGGGCGCGAGGCGCTCCTCGGCGCGGTCGGCGTGACGCGCAGCGACCTCGCGCCGTCGGGCACCGTCTTCGTCGACGGCGAACTGTGGAGTGCCGAGACCGCAGACGGCGCGATTCCGTCGGGGCAGCACGTCAGCGTCGTGGAGGTCCGCGGGCTCCGCCTGCTCGTGCGCCCGGCCGGCGCCGGCACGCCGGCGGGTTCGCCGCCGCGGGCGAAGGAGGGCACATGACGACGTTCCTCGCTCCGTTCCTGGTGGCGGTGATCCTCGTCGGTCTCTCGCTGCTGGGGTCGACGATCAAGATCGCGCGCGAATACGAGCGCGGGGTGGTTTTCCGCCTTGGCCGCCTGATCGGCTCGAAGGGGCCCGGCGTGATCATCCTCATTCCGGTGGTCGACCGGATGATCAAAATCGACCTCCGCGTCGTCACGCTCGACATTCCGCGCCAGGAGATGATGACCCGCGACAACGTGCCGGTGACCGTCGACGCCGTCGTCTATTTTCGGATCGTCAACCCGGAAGACGCGATCGTCAAAGTCGAGAACTTCAGCCGCGCCACCTACCTACTCGCGCAGACGACGCTGCGGAGTACGCTCGGACAGCACGAGCTCGACGAGCTTCTCGCGCAGCGCGACAGGATCAACCAGCAGCTCCAGAGCGTGATCGACGAGGCGACGGAGCCCTGGGGCATCAAGGTGACGATGGTGGAAGTCCGCGACGTGGTGCTTCCGGAGAGCATGAAGCGCGCGATGGCCCGGCAGGCCGAGGTCGAGCGCGAGCGGCGCGCCAAGATCATCAACGCCGAGGGCGAGTTCCAGGCGGCCGAGAAGCTCGTCCAGGCCGCGGCGCGCATCGCCGAGCAGCCGGTGGCGCTGCAGCTGCGGTACCTGCAGGCGCTCACGGAAGTCGCCTCCGAGCAGAACTCCACCACGATCTTTCCGGTCCCGATCGACCTCATCACTCCGTTCCTCAAGCGGCTGGGCGGGGGCGACGGCGCCAAGGGCGCCGGCTAGCGCCGCGGGTTCCACGTGTCGGTTGACGCGGGGCCGGGCTTCCTCGAGGTCCACACGGGAAGCCCGGACGAGACGCGCGCGCTCGGCGAGGCGCTCGGGCGGCTGCTCCGGGCGCGCGACGCGCGCGGCGCGGTCGTGGGGCTCACCGGTCCGCTCGGCGCGGGCAAGACCTGCTTCGTCCAGGGGCTGGCCCGCGGACTCGGCGCGGGCGGCTACGTGCGGAGTCCGACGTTCGTCCTCGTCCATCGGTACCCGGGGCCGCTGCCGCTCTACCACGTCGATCTTTACCGCATCGCGCCGCCCGACCTGGACGCGCTCGGCCTCGAGGAGATAATCGAAGGTGACGGCATCACGGCGATCGAGTGGGCCGGAACGGCGCCGCTGCCCCCGGACCACTTGTCCGTCGAGTTGTCGTTCGACGGGGACGAAAACGCGCGCACCGTGCGCGTCGGCGCGGCGGGCGGCCGCTCGCGCCGCCTCCTGGACGGGCTTCGGACATGCGTGTCCTCGCGATAGAGACCGCTACGCCGGTGGCCGGCGCCGCCCTCGTCGATGCGGGCGGGGTGCTCGCGGCGCGCACTGTGCGGGCGCCGATGCGGCACCTCGAGTGGCTCGCCGCGGCGGTCGACGGGCTGTTGCGCGACGCGGGCACGGGACCCGACGGCGTCGAGGCGGTCGCCGTCGGACGCGGGCCCGGCGGCTTCACCGGCCTGCGGATCGGCATCGCAACGGCCGCGGCATGGGCGCGGGCCCGGCGCGTGCCGGTCCTCGGCGTCCCGACCCTCGAGGTGCTCGCCGCGTCGGCCTCCGCGAGCGGCCTCGTCTTCGCCGTGCTCGATGCGCATCGCGGTGAAGTAGCCGCGGCGCTCTACCGCCTCGGGCAGGACGCGGAGCCGGTGTGTCTCGTCCCGGCGGTCGTGGCGGCCCCGGACGCGGCCGTCGCGGAGATCCGGCTCGTGCTCGAGGGCGAGCGCGCGCTCCACCGGCCGCTTGTGGTCGCCGGCGACGGCCTGGCGCGCCACGCGGACGCCCTGCGCGCGGCGCTCGGCGGCGCGGGGGCGCGGCAGATCGTCGAGCGCCCGGACGCGTACCCCAGCGCGGAAACGGCCGGCCGGCTCGCGCGGCCGCGGCTTCTGCGCGGCGCTCGCGACCTGCCGGCGGGATTGCTGCCGGTCTACGGACGGCGTCCCGCGGTGCGTCTGTGGCAGGAAAGCCCGGCACCGCCGGGAAGCGTGAAATGACCATGGTGATCGCGAACGACCGAATTTCCATCGGGCCGATGCGCGAGGACGACATCCCGCGCGTCCTCGAGATCGAGCAGGCGTCGTTTCCGTCGCCGTGGCCCCGCGATGCCTACCTCCGCGAACTGCGCGACAACCGGCTGGCGTGCTACTTGGTCGCGCGCGAGAGCGACGCGGTCGTCGGCTACACCGGCATGTGGATCATCCTCGACGAGGCGCACGTGACGACGATCGCGGTCGCGCCCGAGTGCCGGCGGCGCCGGATCGGCGAGCGGCTGCTCGTCGCGCTGATCGCCGAGTCGATGCGGCGCGGGGCGCGGTGGATCACGCTCGAGGTGCGCCGGACCAACGGCGGCGCCCAGGCGCTCTACCGCAAGTACGGCTTCAAGGACATCGGCGTCCGCAAAGGCTACTACAGCGACAACCGCGAGGACGCGATCGTCATGTGGACCGGCAACGTGTACGAGCCGGTGTTTCAGGAGCGCTACGAACGCAACCGGACGGTCCTCGAAGGGGATCAGGGCTCGACGAAGCCCGGCGCTTGACCGCGCGCACCGCTCGTGCGCATCCTCGGGATCGAAACCTCCTGTGATGAAACCGCCGCCGCGGTGCTGGCGTGGCCGGGCGGCCTCCGCTCCAATGTCGTCGCGTCCCAGGTGGATCTGCACGCCCGCTACGGCGGGGTCGTGCCGGAACTCGCGTCGCGGCGGCATCTCGAACGGCTCGGCCCGGTGATCGACGAGGCGCTCGACCGCGCCGGGACGGGGCTCGAAGAGATCGACGCCTTCGCGGTCACTTGCGGCCCCGGGCTCGCCGGCGCGCTCACCGTCGGTGTGGCGGCGGCGAAGAGCTTCGCGCTTGCGCTCGGCCGCCCGCTGATCGGCGTCAATCACGTGGAAGGCCACATCTACGCCAACTTCCTCGCGCATCCGGATCTTGCGCTGCCGGCGGTCGTGCTCATCGTGTCCGGCGCGCACACGGATCTCCTGGTGATGCACGACCACGGCAGATACGAGATGCTGGGGCGCACCCGCGACGACGCGGCCGGCGAGGCGTTCGACAAGGCGGCGCGCGCCCTCGGCCTCGGGTATCCCGGGGGGCCCGCGATCCAGGAGGCGGCGGCCACCGGGGGCGGGGAGGCGGTCGCGCTGCCGCTGCCGTTCCCGGACGAGGACAGCTTCGATTTCTCGTTCAGCGGCCTCAAGACGGCGGTCCTCCGCGCCGTCGAACACCGGCGCGGTTCGGCGGGCGGCATCGCGGCGGCGTTCCAGGATGCGGTCACGCGCGTGCTGGTCGACAAGACGCTGCGCGCGGCCCGCCGCCGAGGCGCCCGTACCGTTATCGTCGCCGGCGGGGTCGCCGCCAACGCGATGCTGCGGAGCCGCATGGCCGAGGCGGCCGGCCTTCTGAGTATGCCGCTTCTGGTTCCGCCCCTGGCTCTCTGCACCGACAACGCCGGTATGATCGCCGCGGCCGGGGCCTATCGCTTGGACCGCGGCGAGCGTTCGAGCCTGGAACTCGGGGCCTACGCCGACCTGGAGATCACAGCACCGGTTCCAGAAACACGAAGCAATCCGTCGTAATTTCGAGATTTCTGCCGATTGCGAGACCTGCACGCGACTTTCCTGGCCGATTCGGTATTGCCGGAAAGAGAGCCTTTTCCCTATATTTTGATTGGTTAGCACTCCACGAAACAGAGTGCTAAGACCGTCGAAAACCTCCAAGGAAGGGAGAGATCCGCATGAACCTCAAGCCGCTTGGGGATCGCATTGTCGTCAAGGTCGTCGAGGAGCTCGAGCGCACGAAGAGCGGGATCGTGCTGCCCGACACCGCCAAGGAGAAGCCGCAGGAGGCCGAGGTCGTGGCCGTGGGCCCCGGCGCGCGCAACGAGAAGGGCGACCGCGTGCCGATGGAGGTCAAAGTCGGCGACCGCGTCGTGTTCCAGAAGTACTCCGGCACCGAGTTCAAGATGGACGACGAGGAATACCTGATCCTGCGCGAGAGCGACATCCTCGCGGTCGTGACCAAGGAGAAGGCCAAGGCCCGCGCGTAACGGCGCGCCAAGGGGGAGCCCATGCCATCGAAGATGTTGCTCTACAACGAAGAAGCGCGCCGGGCGCTCGAGCGGGGCGTCAACCGGCTCGCCGACATCGTCAAGATCACGCTCGGTCCCAAGGGCCGCAACGTGGTGCTCGAAAAGAAGTACGGCTCGCCGACGATCACGCATGACGGCGTGACCGTGGCGAAGGAGATCGAGCTGTCCGACCCGTTCGAGAACGCCGGGGCGCAGCTGGTGCGCGAGGTCGCGACGAAGACCAACGACGTCGCCGGCGACGGCACGACGACCGCGACCGTGCTTGCGCAGGCGATCGTCCGCGAGGGCCTCAAGAACGTCGCCGCGGGCTCGAACCCGATGGCGCTCAAGCGCGGCATCGACCGGGCCGTCGACACCGCGGTCGAGGAACTGAAGAAGATCGCGAAGCCGGTCGAGACGAAGGCGGCGATCGCCCAGGTGGCCAGCATCTCGGCCCACGACGAGACGATCGGCCAGTTGATCGCCGACGCGATGGAGAAGGTCGGCAAGGACGGCGTCATCACGGTCGAGGAGTCGAAGGGCATCGAGACGACGGTCGAGACCGTCGAGGGCATGCAGTTCGACAAGGGCTACATCTCTCCGTACATGGTGACCGACGCGGAGAAGATGGAGGCCGTCTTCGACGATCCCTACATTCTGATCACGGACAAGAAGATCAGCGCCGTCAAAGACCTGCTGCCGGCGCTCGAGAAGATCGTCCAGGTCAACCGGCCGTTCGTCGTCGTCGCCGAGGACGTCGAGGGCGAGGCGCTGGCCACGCTGGTCGTGAACAAGCTGCGCGGCACGCTGCAGGCCGCCGCGGTGAAGGCGCCGGCGTTCGGCGACCGCCGCAAGGCGATGCTGCAGGACATCGCGATCCTGACCGGCGGCCAGGTCATCACCGACGAACTCGGCCTCAAGCTCGAGTCGGTCGAGGTTTCGCAGCTCGGGCGGGCCCGCCAGATCAAGATCGGCAAGGAAGAGACGATCGTCGTCGGCGGCTCCGGCAAGCAGGCCGACATCCAGAAGCGCATCGGCGAGCTGCGCCGGCAGATCGAAGAGACCGAGAGCGACTACGACCGCGAGAAGCTGCAGGAGCGGCTCGGCAAGATGGTCGGCGGCGTCGGCGTGATCAAGGTCGGCGCGGCGAGCGAGACCGAGCTGAAAGAGAAGAAGCACCGCGTCGAGGACGCGCTCTCCACGGCCCGCGCGGCCGTCGAGGAGGGCATCGTGCCGGGCGGCGGCACGGCCCTCGTCAGCACGATCCCGGCGCTCGAGAAGCTGGAGCGGGACGGCGACGAGTCGATCGGTGCGGAGATCGTGCGCCGGGCGATCGAGGAGCCGCTGCGCCAGCTGGCCCGCAACGCCGGCCACGAAGGCTCGATCATCGTCGAGAAGGTGAAGGGCCAGAAACCGGGCTACGGGTTCAACGTGCTTACCGGCCAGTACGTCGACATGCTCAAGGCCGGCATCGTGGACCCGTGCAAGGTGACGCGCTCGGCGCTTCAGAACGCGGCGAGCGTCGCGTCGATGGTCCTCACGACCGAGGTCGTCGTGGTGGAGAAGCCGGAGGAGGAGTCGGCGGCGCCCCCGATGCCGCCGACCCCGCCGATGTAAGCCGCCGCACGCGCGGCAGGCGACGGTCAGCGGGGAGGGAGGCGCAACGCCTCCCTCCCTTACGTTTGCTCCCGCACGTTTGCCCCCGCCGCCCCCCTCCGGCGGGTGAGGCGCTCAGTCGGGTGGGGAGGTGGGCACCGACGCGCCGAGCCGGCGCCGGGTCTCCGCGAGCGCGGTGCGCAGCGTCTCGACGAACTCCGCCCGGGCGGCCTGGACCGCCTGGCCGATCGCCGCCTGGATCGCGTGCCGGTCCGAGGCTCCGTGCGCCATGACGATGTTGCCGCGTACGCCGAGCAGCGGCAGGCTGCCGTGGAGGTCGATGGGGTTGGTCAGTTCGATGAGGCGGTCGGTCAACGCCGCGCGGCGGGCGGCCGGGAGGTCCGCGGCGAGCTCTCGGTCGAGCCACGCGGCGATCTCGCGTCCGAGGCCCTCGATGCTCTTGAGCACGCAGTTGCCGATGAAGCCGTCGCAGACCACGACGTTTGCCTCGCCGGCGACGAAGTGGTGGCCCTCGACCAGTCCCGCGAAGTTCAGTCCGCTGCGCGCCAGGAGCTTGGCGGCTTCCTTCACGACGCGGTTGCCCTTGCCCGGCTCGCGGCCGTTGCTGAGCAGGGCCACGGTCGGGTTCGGGATGCCCTCGAAGACCCGCATGTAGGTCGTGCCGATCACCGCGAACTCGAGGAGATGCTGGGCTTCACAGTCCAGCGTGGGTCCGAGATCGATCAAGAACGTCTCCGGATGCATCCCCACGATCGAACGTCCCACGCACGCCCGCCGGACGCCCTCGAGCATGCCCAGCTCCCGCACCGCGGCGAGCAGTGTGGGGCCGGTGCTGGCGGCGCTGACCGCCGCGTCGGCGCGGCCGTCCTTCACCTGCCGCATCGTGATCGTCATCGACGCGTTCGGCAGCGACCGCAGCGACGCAAGCGGGGGAGCGCCTTCCGGCACGGCGGGGCCGCTCTCGACGATCTCGACGGTGTTGCGGCCGTGCGGCGCTTCCACGGTACCGGGCGGCAGGAGTGCCCGGACGGCCTCGGGGACGCCGACGAGCAGCACGTGGAGATCGAAGGCGCGCGCCGCGCGCACGGCGCCGGCGACCGTTTCCGCGGGCGCGCGGTCGCCGCCCATGCAGTCGACCGAGATGCGGAGGGCGCGGCCGTCTCGCGCCGCCGCCGGTTCCGGAGGGCGTGGGTGCGCCGCGGACATCACACCATCGTGAGGCCGCCCGAGACGCTCAGCACCTGGCCGGTGATGTAGCGTGACGCGTCGGTGCAGAAGAACGCCACCGCGTCGGCGATCTCTTCGGGCTGCGCGACCCGCCGCATCGGGATCAGCCGGATCATCCGGTCGATCAGCCCGGCCTGGGCCGGATCGGCGCGGTTCTCGGCGAGGACCTCGGTTTCCGTGGGGCCGGGCGAGACGCAGTTCACGCGGACCCGGCGGGAGGCGGCCTCGCGCGCGAGCGAGCGGGTGAACGCGATGACGCCGCCCTTCGCCGCCGCGTAGACGGTCTCGCCGGCCGTGCCGACGCGACCGGCGTCGCTCGAGACGTTCACGATCACGCCGCCGCCGTGCCCGGCCATCCATTCCAGGGCGACGCGCGAGCAGAAGATCGTGCTCCACAGGTTGCTGTCCACGACGCGCCGCCAATAGGCCTCGGTCTCGTCGAGAAACGGCGACGTGAGCGTCCAGCCCGCGTTGTTGACGAGGATGTCGATGCCGCCGAGGAGCTGCTGCACGGCCTCCATCGCCTCGCGGCACGCGGCATATGTCGTGAGGTCGGCGGGAACGGCCACGCCGCGGGCGCCCTCGCGTTCGACCTCCCGCGCGACCGCGTCGAGCTGCGCCCGAGTACGGGCGATCACCGCGACGTCCGCGCCGAGCTGCGCGAGCCGCAGCGCGGCGGCGCGGCCGATGCCGCGGCCGCCGCCGGTTACCGCGGCGCGGCGGCCGGTCAGAGGCTTGGCGGCCTCAGGCATCGCGCCCGTCGATCACCGGGTGGACGGCCTCTAGTGCCGCCGCCGCGGCCACGCCGCGTGCAGCGCCTGGCGCTCCCGTTCGTAAATCGCCGCGAACTTCTCCGCCGCGTCGGGCCCGGCCAGCGCCTCGAGTTTGCGCACCTCGAGCGGGTCGCCGGCGCGGATGATCCGGACTTCCTCGTCGGTGGGCGGCTCCGTCGTGGGCACGCCGCGCGGGACCTCGATCCTGAACCCCGTCTGCTCGCCGAGGCGCTCGGGTGTGACGCCGTGGTGGAGGGAGCGGACGACCATGCGGCCGTCGTCGGGCTCCCAGCCGAACACGCCGAGGTCGCTGACGAGACACGTCGGGGCGCCGTTCGCCCCGAGGTATTTGCGCCGCTCGGGCGTCCAGCCGGGGCCGCTCACGAAGTCCACCTTGGCCACGACGCTCCGGGGCGTGTGCTGGGTGAGATAGTAGAGGCCTTGAGACAGGTGGCTCGTGTCCTCCGGGATGCCGCGCGCCCCGACGAGCGCGACCTTGGGCTTCTCCCACGGGCCGATCGCGGAGATGTTCACGCTGCCCTGCTCGTCGATCTGCGCCGGGTTGATCCAGATCCGGAACCGGTCGGAGAAGATGTTGTCGAAGATATCCTCCATCGTGAGCGGGATGGCCCGCTGGTTGTCCGTCAGGAACTGCCCGAGCGTAAGCGTCGGCAGCGCGGCGACGTCCATGCCCGACTCCGGCGTCGAGAGCACCGCCAGCCCGGGCGCGTGCGTGCTGCGCGCGAGGTGGGCGGCGAGCGCGCCGAAGGCCGTGACGGAGCTGACGAGCACCTCGCCCCGCAACTCCCGCGCCATGCACGTGATGATCAGTTCGTCGATCGAGTAGTCCGGCATCGGGTGCCCTCCCGCCGGCGGCGTCAGACGCGCAGCCGCTCGCCGAGCGTGTGCTCGCCGCCGAGCCGCTTCGTGTATTCGCGGTCGTCGACGTAGACGTACTTCTCGAGGTACTCGTGCCAGGAGGACCGGTCGCGCGCCGCGGCGAGGTACTCGCGCACGTGGTTGAGGTCCGCCCGGTAGTCGGGCGCGCAGCCGGTGAAGTGGGCGCCCCAGCGGGCCTCCACGACGCCGGTGACGACGGTGCGGAAGATGTGGACGTCGCGGCCGTACGTCTGGAGGCGCTCCGGCAGCAGGATCTGCTCCGCCGACAGGAACGTCTGCGCCGCCGCCTTCGCGCACAGCGCGTCCATGTGGCCGTCGCCCAGCACGACGCCGTTGCCCTGCGGGTCGGCGAGGTTCACGTGCAGCAGCGCGACGTCCGGGCGCAGCGCCGGCACCGCGACGAGCGTCTCGCCCTTGAACGGATCCTGGAAGAGCTTGAACGCCGGGTTCACCTTGAGCACGTCCGTGGCGAGCAGGGAGTGGGTCGGCAGGAACGGCACGCGCTTGATCGTCGCGTCGAGGCCCGCCATGATCGTGAACTCCGACCATTCCTGGAACTTGACCGAGCCGTCCTGGCGCGCGCGCCGGAAGTGGGGCGCGAGACCCATCACCTCAAAGCCCACGAACGCGTAGATCACCTCGGTGACCTTCCCCGTGCCGATGAGCAGGTCGACCTCGGGACCGCCGACGTTCACGATGAGGCGCAGGTCCTTGCGGTCGCTGCGCGCGAGCGCGCGCACGAGGCCCATGGGCTTGCGCGAGAGCGACGAGCCGCCGATCGCGACCAGCGCCCCGTCGGGAACCCGCGCGACGACTTCGTCGCTGGTGAGAACTTTGCTCATGTCGACGCTCCTCCGCGGCGAAACTGTTCGAACGGGGCGGCGACGAGGCCGAGGCCGCCGTCGACGACGATGGTCTGCCCGGTGATGAACCGCGCGGCGGGACTGCAGAGAAAGACGACCGCGGCGGCGACGTCCTCCGGCGCGCCCATCCGGCCGGCCGGCGTGGACTCGGAGACGAGCCGGTCGAACACGGCGTAGCGGTCCCCGCCGTAGAACCGCGCCGAATCCGTGGCGATCACGCCGGGGCTCACGCAGTTGGCCGTGATGCCGCGGCCGGCCAGTTCGTAGGCGAGGTACCTCGTCCAGGTCTCCATCGCGCTCTTCGCCGACGCCAGGATCGCATAGTTGGGCAGGCATTCGACCGTCCCCTGCCCGCCGACGGTGACGATCGCGCCGGCGCGTCCGGCCATCAGCGGCACCGCGCGCTGCGCCGACAGCACGAGGGAGCGGAGAATCAGGTCGAAGGTGCGCTGCAGGTGGTGCGGCTTGGCGTCGAGCGTGGTCTTGAACGCGGTCGCGGCGTGGTTGGCCACGAACGCGTCGAGCGCGCCGAACCGCTCCGCCGTCTCGTCGAAGAGCCGGCCGATGTCTTCGGGCTTCTCGAGGTCGGCACCGATCGCCGCGGCGCGGCGTCCACGCGACTGGATCGCGCGGGCGGCGTCCTCCGCCGCCTCGCGGCTGCGGTTGAAGTGCACCACGACGTCTGCGCCGGCATCCGCAAAGAGCAGCGCCGCGGCGCGCCCGATGCCGCGGCCGGCGCCGGTGACGAGCGCGACCTTCCCCTCAAGCAGGCCGGTGAACACCCGCCGTCCCCCCAATCCGGTGCATCTTATCGTGTGCGCGCGGCGCCGCGGACGGGAGCCGTCGATCCCCGGCCGGCGGCCGGCGTCGCGAACGACGTGCGCCCCCGAGCGGCGCCGGATGGGGTTTGTACGTCTACTGGCGAGGCTCCTACCGGGGCCGCGGGGCGCGCACCGCCACGACGCAGTTCTGGCCGCCGAAGCCGAAGGCGTTGGCTACCGCGAGCCGGACCGGCGCCCGGCGCGCGGTCAGCGGCACACAGTCCAGATCGCACGCCGGATCCTGATGCTCGAGGTTGATCGTCGGGGGGATGACGCCGTCGCGGATCGCGAGGACGCCGACCATCGCCGCGAGCGCCCCGGCCCCGCCGATCAGGTGACCGACCATGCTCTTCGGCGCCGTCACCGGAATCGCACCGGCCCGCCGGCCGAGCGCCGTCTTGATCGCGCCGGTCTCCGCGATGTCGTTCAGCGGCGTGCCCGTTCCGTGCGCGACGACGAGGTCCACGTCGTCCGGCCGCGCGCCGGCATCCCGCAGGCAGCCGCGGATCGCGGCCGCGGCCGAAGCGCCGTCCGGGGACGGTGCGGTCTCGTGGTGCGCGTCGCTCGTGAGCGCGGCGCCCGCCAGCTCCGCGTAGATGCGCGCCTCGCGCGCCCGCGCCGCGTCCTCGCGCTCCACGACGAAGACGACCGCGCCTTCCCCGAAGACGAAGCCGTCGCGGTCGCGGTCGAACGGCCGGCTGGCCCGCCGCGGCTCGTCGTTGCGCTTGCTGAGCGCGCCGAGCGAGCAGAGCGCGGCCCAGACGGACGGGGTAATCGCCGCCTCGGTGCCCCCGGCGAGCACACAATCGGCGTCCCCGTCCATGATCCACCGGCGCGCTTCCATGAGCGCGATAGTACCCGCGGCGCACGCGCCGACGGACGTCGTCGACGGACCGCGCGTCCCGAAGCGAATCGAGACGGCGGAGGCCGCCATGTTGCCGATCAGCATCGGCAGGAGAAACGGGGTGACCCGGTCCGGCCGGCCGCCGTAGAGATGGGCCGCTTCCGCGTCGAGCATGTCGATGCCCCCGAGCGCCGTGGCAATCGCCACGCCGATCCGGTCGCGGTTCTCCGGGAGGACGTCGAGCCGTGCGTCGGCGAGCGCCTCGTGCGACGCGGCGACCGCAAGTTGCGCGAACCGCGCGGTCCGGCGCGCCTGCTTGCGGCTCATCACGGTCAGCGGATTGAATCCCGAGACTTCTGCGCCGATGTGGACGGGGTACGCCGAGGCGTCGAACCGGGTGATCGGGCCCACGCCGCTCCGGCCGGCCACGAGCGCGGCCCAGGTCTCCGGCGCCGAGAGGCCCACCGGGGTCACTGCCCCAATTCCGGTGATGACGGGCTTGATCACGAACCCTCCGGCCGGACTGCGCTTATCCTTCGCCCGTAAAGAACGGGTTTCCTTGGGTTTCCGTAACGGCTCCCCCCAAAACACGAACATTTCGAGCCCACTTGGCAAATTCTTCCGGATATGGTACATTGGCAACGAACCTCGTCGCCGTTTTCTTCGCAGCAGATACCGTAAAAACCGAACATTCCCAACTCGCCCGCGCCGTGATGCGCGGCGGTGTGGAGCGGTGCTGATGGCCGTCCTCGTCGTCGGGTCCGGTGGCAGGGAGCACGCGCTGGCGTGGGCCCTCGCACAGGAAGACCGGACCACCACACTGTTCGGCGCGCCCGGCAACCCGGGCATCGCTTCCATCGCCACGTGCCTTCCATGCTCGCCGCTCGACTTCGACGCGCTCGCCGGCGAGGCGGTGCGCCGCGGTGTCGCACTGACGGTCGTCGGACCCGAAGCACCGCTTGCCGCGGGGCTCGTCGACGCGTTTGCCGCGCGCGGCCTTCGCGCGTTCGGACCGACGCGGGACGCGGCGGCGATCGAGTCCAGCAAGATCTTCATGAAGTCCCTCTGCCGCCGGTACGAGATCCCCACCGCGGAAGCGCGCACGTTCGACGATGTGGCTTCCGCGCGCGAGTTCGTCAAACGGGCGGGACGCCCGCTCGTCATCAAGGCCGACGGACTCGCCGCGGGCAAGGGCGTGGTGATGGCGGGGACCGCGGACGAGGCGGCGGCCGCCCTCGACGAGATGATGACCGGCCGGCGCTTCGGCGATGCCGGCGCGCGCGTCGTCGTCGAGGAGTGGCTCGAGGGCACCGAGGTGAGCGTCTTCGGCCTGTGCGACGGCGCGCACGTCGCGCCGCTTCTGCCGGCGCGCGACTACAAGCGGCTGCTCGACGGCGATCGCGGGCCCAACACCGGCAGCATGGGCGGCTATGCGCCCGCTCCCGCGGTCGATGCCGCGATGCTGGGCCGCGTCAGCGACGAGATTCTCGAGCCGGCCGTCTGGGCGATGGCGCAGGAGGGCCGCCCGTACCGCGGCGTGCTGTTCGCGGGGTTGATGCTCACGGCGGACGGGCCGCGGGTTCTCGAGTTCAACGCGCGCTTCGGCGATCCGGAAGCGCAGCTGCTGATGCCGCTGCTCGCGTCCGGTCTGCGGGATGCGGCGGAGGCGGCGCTGGCGGGGCGGGTGGACCGGTGGACGCCGCGGTGGCGCGAGGGGTTCACGCTGTGCGTGACGCTGTGCGCCGCGGGCTACCCGGATGCACCTCGGACCGGCATGCCGATCGACGGCGTCGACGCCGCGCGGGCCGTCCCGGGGGTGCTGGTGTTCCACGCCGGGACCACGATGCGGGAGGGCCGCCTCGCGGTTTCGGGGGGCCGCGTGCTCAACGTCGTGGGCAGCGGTACCTCGCTTGCCGAAGCGCGCGACCGCGCGTACCGCGCGGCGGCGCTCATCAGCTTCGAGGGCAAGACGATCCGCCGAGACATCGGCAGCGACGTCGCGGCGCCGCGGGGGGCCGCGGGCCGGCCGGACGAGCTTCGCGAGGTGACGCAGGCATGACGGACGGCAGACCCCGCGTCTTGATCGTCATGGGCAGCGATTCGGATCTGCCCGTGATGCAGGAGGCGGGCCGCATCCTGAGCGAGTTCGAGGTGCCTTTCGAAATGACGGTGGCGTCGGCGCACCGCTCGCCCGACCGCGCGGCGAAATACGCGCGGGAGGCCGAGGGCCGCGGCGTTCGCGTGATCATCGCGGGCGCCGGCGGGGCCGCGCATCTGGCCGGCGCCGTCGCGGCGCACACCGCGCTCCCCGTGATCGGCGTGCCGCTGTCGGGGTCCGCGGTCAACGGGCTCGACGCGCTGCTCGCGACCGTGCAGATGCCCGCCGGCGTGCCGGTGGCGACCGTCGCGATCGGCGGCGCGCGAAACGCCGGGCTGCTCGCGGTGCAGATCCTCGCCGCCGCGGACGACGGCCTGCGCGCGCGGTATCACGCCTACAAGGCGCGGCTCGCGCGCGAGGTCGAGGAGAAGGCCGCGAAGATCGCCGCGTCCGCGCCGGGAAACCTCGGCATGGCGCCGCCCCGGGCCGGCGAGGCCCGGACGGAGAAGCGCTGACCATGCCCGTGACGGCGATCGTCGGCGCGCAGTGGGGCGACGAGGGCAAGGGCAAGGTCGTCGACACCCTGGCGAACCACGCCGACGCCGTGATCCGCTACAACGGCGGCAACAACGCCGGCCACACGATCCAGAACCGGCACGGCACGTTCCGGCTGCACCTGCTGCCGTCGGGGATCTTCCACCCCGCGGCGCAGTGCCTGATCGGGCCCGGCGTGGTCGTGAACGCGGACGTCCTGCTCGCCGAGATCGCGGAGGTCGAGCGCGTGGGCGTCGCGACCGCCGGGCGTCTCTGGCTCGACGAGCGCGCGCATCTCACCCTGCCCCACCACATCGTCACCGACGAACTCGAAGAGGCGGCGCGCGGCGGCCGGGCGCACGGCACGACGAAGCAGGGCATCTGGCCGGTGTACGGCGACAAGGCTGCGCGAATCGGCGTCCGGCTCGGCGATCTCGCCGAGGAGACGCACCTCGCGGAGGAGTTGCAGTTCATCGCGTCGCGGAAGAGCGCGCTGCTGCGCGGCGTGTACCGCCATGAGGCAATCGACGCGGGGAGCCTCATCGCGACATGTGCGCGGTGGGCGTCGCGCCTGAAGCCGTACATTACCGACACGCACCCGCTCGTCCAGGAGGCGCTCCGTGCCGACCGCGCGGTGCTCCTCGAGGGCCAGCTTGGCGTGATGCGCGATCTCGACTGGGGGCTCTATCCCTTCGTG
>DASSJF010000075.1 GCA_035691305.1 bacterium | reverse complement strand
TGTTGCGCAGGATCCGCGCCGCCCCCGCCGGCCGGTACTGCACCCCCCGCAGTGCCAGTGGAATCAGCGCGACGATGATCAGCGCGTTGAAGATCACCGCCGACGAGATCGCGCTCTGCGGCGTCGACAGCCGCATGAAGTTCAGCGCCCCCAACGCGGGATACGTTGACGCGAACGCCGCGGGAATGATCGCGAAGTACTTCGCCACGTCGTTGGCGATGCTGAAGGTCGTAAGCGCCCCCCGCGTCATCAGCAGCTGCTTGCCGATCTCGACCACCTCGATCAGCTTCGTCGGGTTGCTGTCGAGATCGATCATGTTCGCGGCCTCGCGGGCCGGCTGCGTGCCGGTGTTCATCGCGACCGCCACGTCCGCCTGGGCCAGCGCCGGGGCGTCGTTCGTCCCGTCCCCCGTCATCGCCACGAGCCGTCCCCCCGCCTGCTGTTCCCGGATCAGCCGCAGCTTGTCCTCGGGCTTCGCCTGGGCCAGGAAGTCGTCCACCCCCGCCTCCGCCGCGATCGCCGCCGCGGTCAAGGGGTTGTCGCCGGTGATCATGACCGTGCGAATCCCCATGCGGCGCAGTTGCATGAACCGCTCCTTGATGCCGCCCTTCACGATGTCCTTGAGGTGGATGACCCCCAGGATCTTGTCGTTGCGCGACACGACCAGCGGCGTCCCGCCCGAGCGGGCGATCCGCTCGACCACCGCGTTGAGGTCCTGCGGCACCGCCCCGCCGCCGGACCGTACCTGCGCGACGATGGCGTCGGGGGCGCCCTTCCGGATCACGACCCCGTCGAAGTTGACACCGCTCATGCGGGTCTGCGCGGTAAATGGGACAAACGTCATGCCCTCGGACTGCCCCTCATCCGTGCCGTCGGAGCCGGTGCCGACGGTGCGCCCGCGCAGCCCGTACCGCTCCTTCGCAAGCACGACGATGCTGCGGCCTTCGGGCGTCTCGTCGGCCAGCGAGGCGAGCTGGGCGACCTCGGCGAGCTCCTCCGCGTTCGCGTGGTCCACCGGGATGAACTCGACGGCCTGGCGGTTGCCGAGCGTGATCGTGCCGGTCTTGTCGAGCAGCAGGACGTCCACGTCGCCCGCGGCCTCGACGGCGCGTCCCGACAGCGCGATCACGTTCCGCTTGATCATCCGGTCCATGCCGGCGATGCCGATCGCGCTCAAGAGGCCCCCGATCGTCGTCGGGATGAGACAGACGAGGAGCGCCACCAGCACGGTGATCGTGACCGGCGCGCCGCGCCCGGCCGCCCCGACGCTGTAGATCGAGTAGGGCAGCAGCGTCGCGCAGACGACCAGGAACAGGATCGTGAAGCCGGCCAGCAGGATATTGAGCGCGATCTCGTTCGGCGTCTTCTGCCGGCGCGCGCCCTCGATGAGCGCGATCATCCGGTCGATGAAGCCCTCGCCGGGGTTCGCGGTGATGCGCACCAGCAGCCAGTCGGACAGCACGCGTGTGCTGCCGGTCACCGCGCTCCGGTCGCCGCCCGACTCGCGGATCACCGGCGCGCTCTCGCCCGTGACCGCGCTCTCGTCAACCGACGCGATGCCCTGGACGACCTCACCGTCGCCCGAAATCACGTCGCCGGCCTCGACGAGCACGACGTCGCCCTTGCGAAGCACCGTCGACGACACCGTCTCGTACGGTCCGGCACGGTCGGGCCGCTCCGGCCGCCGGAGCCGTTTCGCCGGCGTATCCCGGCGGGCCCGCCGCAGCGCCTCGGCCTGCGCCTTCCCGCGGCCCTCCGCGAGCGCCTCGGCGAAGTTCGCGAAGACGACCGTGAACCACAGCCACGCCGACACGCTGCCGATGAACGGGGCCGGTGCCTCGCCGCGGCCGAAGAGGGCGTGGAAGAAGAGCAGCGTCGTCAGGATGCTCGTCACCTCGACGACGAACATCACGGGGTTGCGCACCTGCTGCCGAGGATCGAGCCGCAGGAACGAGTCCAGGATCGCCGTCCGCCACAGCATGGCGGTCTGCGCGCGCTGACGCTCCGCGGCCGGCACCTGTGCGCTCATGCGCCCCTCCTCACTTGACCACCGCGCCGGCGTGCATCAGGAAGTGCTCGACGATTGGGCCGAGCGCGAGCGCCGGCAGAAAGCTGAGCGCCCCGATGATCACGGTGACCGCGGCGAGCCACAACACGAACTGCCCGGTGTGGGTCGGCAGCGTCCCGGGGCTCGGCGGCACGATCTTCTTCGCCGCCATGGAGCCCGCGACGGCCAGCACGGGCACGATCTCCCAGAACCGCCCGAGCCACAGCACCACCGCGCCGACGTCGTTGTAGAACGGCGTGTTGCTGTTGATGCCGGCGAACGCGCTGCCGTTGTTGTTGCCCATCGAGGTGAAGGCATAGAGAATCTCGCTGTAGCCGTGCGGGCCGGGGTTGGAGGCGCCGGCGCGGCCGGCCGGCGTCGCGACGGCGAGCGCGGTGCCGAGCAGCACGATCAGCGGCATCACGAGGACGACGACCGACGCCATCTTCATCTCGAACGCCTCGATCTTCTTGCCGAGGTACTCCGGCGTCCTGCCCACCATCAGCCCGGCGACGAACGCGGCGAGGATCACCACCATCAGCATGTCGTACAGGCCGACCCCGACGCCGCCGTAGACGACCTCGCCGAGGTGCATGCCGACGAGCGGCACGAGACCCCCGAGCGGCGTGTACGAGTCGTGCATGGAGTTGACCGACCCGTTCGAGGTCGCGGTGGTCGCGGTCGCCCACAGGGCGGAGTCCGGCACGCCGAACCGCGTCTCCTTGCCTTCCATATTGCCGCCCGACTGCAGCGGACCCGCGCGCTGATCCACACCGAGGCGCGCGATCAGCGGGTTGCCGGCCTGCTCGAAACCCTCGGCCATGGCCAACAGCGGCAGGAACATCAGCGTCATCGCGGCCAGGATCGCCCAGCCCTGCCGCGTGTCGCCGATCATCCGGCCGAACGTGTAGCAGACCGCGGCCGGAATTAGGACGATCGCGATCACCTCGAGAAAATTGGAGAACGGCGTCGGATTCTCGTACGGGTGGGACGAGTTGACGTTGAAGAAGCCGCCTCCGTTCGTGCCGAGTTGCTTGATCGCAATCTGCGAAGCGGCCGGCCCGACCGCGAGCACCTGCTCGGTGACCTTCACCGTCGTCGTCTTCTGGTGGCCCTGCGCATCAAGCACCGGCTTGCCGTTCGCGTCGGTCGCCGGCCGGTCGTACGACGTGGGCTCGACGAGCGTCGTGGTCTTGTAGGGAGAGAGGGTCGCCACAACGCCCTGCGACGCGAGCAGCAGCGCCAGTACCATCGACATCGGCAGGAAGATATAGAGCGCGCTCCGCGTCAGGTCCACCCAGAAGTTGCCGATCGCGCTCGCCGACCGCCGCGCCAGGCCCCGGAAGAGCGCCAGCATCACCGCCATACCCGCCGCCGCCGAGGTGAAGTTCTTGACGGTCAGCCCCGTCATCTGGACCAGGTAGCTGAGGGTCGTTTCGCCGCCGTAGTTCTGCCAGTTCGTGTTGGTCGCGAACGAGACCGCGGTGTTGAGCGACAGGGCCGGCGAGACCGCCGGCATCTTCTGCGGATTGAGCGGAAGCACGGCCTGCATCCGCTGAAGCGCGTACAGCAGCAGCATGCCGGCAAACGTGAACGAGAGAATGGCGATCGAGTACGTCTGCCAGGACATGTCCTCGTGCGGATCGACGCGCGACCAGCGATAGAACAGCCGCTCCAGCGGCCGCAGCACGGGGTCGAGGATCGTCCGTTCGCCCATGTAGACGCGGGCCATGTAGGTCCCGAGCGGCTTGACCAGCGCGAAGACGACCACGAGTGGGAGCAGGATCCGCAGCACGCCGGCCGTCGTCATACGAACCACTCGGGCTTCAAGAGGGCGCAGACCAGGTAGACGAAGAGCCCGATCGAAAGAACGCCGGCGAGCGCGACGAAGAAACCGTTCATCGCCCGCCCATCAGCCGCGTCAGACCGGGAATCCATGCGAGGGTCGAAAGCAGCAGCACGGCCATCAGGCCGATCATCAGGACGTCCGTCACCGGCACCCCTCCCTAGCTGGCCATAGGCGGCACGATACCACCGGCGCCGTTACGACGGGGTCACGGAGGCGCGGAAAGTCGTTAAGGAATCGTTAATTTAGGACGCCGGCACGCCCCGGCCGAGGAGGGCCAGGCGGAAGGCCTGGACTCCGGCCGCGGGAATAATTGCGACCAGGTCGTCGCCCGGTCGAAGCATCGTGTCCGGGTGCACGACTTCCGCGGACTCCCCGCGCACGAGGATCCCGAGGGTGCACCCGCGCGGCAGCGGCAGGTCGCGAACCCGCCGGTTCGCCGCGGGGGAATCCGGCGGAATGGCCACCTCGACCACTTCCAGGTTGCCGCGCCTCAGCGCCGTGAGCGGGATGATGTCCGCCGCTTCGACTTCCTGCTCGATGAGGCTGTAGATCAGTTTCGTTGAGCTGACCGTCTCGTCGATCCCCAGCAACTGGAAGGTGACTTCGTTCTTCGGGTTGTTGATGCGCGCGATCACGCGTTTGACGTTGAACTTGCGCTTCGCCATCTGGCAGATCACGAGATTGTCCTCGTCGTCGCCGGTGACCGCGGCGACCAGATCGGCGCGTACCGCGCCGGCCTGGTCGAGCGTCCGCACTTCGCAGGCGTCGCCCAGCAGGGCGGCGTCGCCGAACTCCTCCTTGAGAATCACGTAGCGCCGCCGCAGCTTCTCGATGACGGTCACTTCCTGTCCGTCGTCGCGCAGCGCCTTGGTCAGGTAGTAGCCGACTTTGCCGCCTCCCGCGATAATGATGTACACCTACTCGCCCCCCTCGGGCTCCGCCGACAGCAGCCGCGCCTCGCGCACCGCGTGGTACTGCTCGATCGTCCGCCACGGCCGCGCCGCGAGAAAGTCCATGCAGAGGCCGGCGCCGAGCAGCGTGGGCGAGATCGTGTCGATCCCGAACTCCCGGTAGGCCTCCGCGCGAAGTGGATCGTAGATCCTTGCGATCACGCGCGGTACCTTGTACTTCACCTTCGCGATCTGCGCGGACATGATATTGCTGTTGTCCCCGTTCGTACAGGCGGCGAATCCGCCGGCCCGCTCGATTCCGGCCTTCTTGAGAATGTCTTCATCGATGCCGATGCCGAGAATCGTCTTCCCGCGAAAGTCGGCGCTGAGCCGGCGGAACGATTCCGGGTCCCGGTCGATGATCGCGACGGTATGACCCTCGGTCTCCAACATCGAGGCGAGCATCGCCCCGACGCGTCCGCAGCCTAGGACCACCACATGCATCGGCCTCCGGCTCCCTTCGCGCCGACCCGCGCTACGCGTCCGGCGCCACCGCGCCGATGCTCGTCTCGGCGAGGCGGTCGATGATGACCTCGCAGGGCGCGTTTCGAAACAGCGATTCCGCGACGCGCTCCGTCGACCCTTCGACGAACCCGGTCTGGGGCGAGATCCCAAGCACGATGAGATCTACATCGTGGTCGCGCGCCGTTCTTGCGATTCCCTCGCCCGCTTCGCGCGCCCGGATCACTTCGGCCGTAGACTGCAAATGGTGTGTGGCGACGATTTCGCCCGCCCGGTCCAACGCGTGCCGTCCGCGCTGCTCGACATTCGGAAGCGCGACGCCGAGGCTCAGCGTTCGCGGAACTTCGACCACGTATCCGAGCAAAATGGTCGCCTTCTGCTCCTCCCCGAGGCGGCTCGCGAGCTCGACGGCGCGGGCGGAATAGTAGGATTCCAGAATCGGCACGAAGATCGTACGGACGGCTCCCACAGACCGCACGGCGCGCGCGATCTCGGCCGAGACGGGACGCGGCAGGCGCAGCATCCAAAAGAGCAGCGCCGCCATCGCAGCGGCAAACGCCGCCGCCAGGGTAGAGCCGAGCAGATGAAACCGCAGCGTCTCCGTCACCGGGCGGCCCGCCGCCGGAGGTAGGCAACCACAAAAGACAGCCGGTACGCGCCGAGCCCGAGGAATCCGAATCCCGCCAGGAGCGCCTGCGGGTGGAGGCCGAGCGGAAGCGTCCTGACGAGAATGACCAAACCCACGGCCACCATCGCCGCGCTGGTCACCGCCTGGTAGAGATCCACCGCCGTGTAGCGGGGCGGACTCGCGGTCGAAGCGCGACCCGCCCCCGGACTAGGCACGGCGCCCTTTCCTCGCCAGGTCCCGGTCGCGCTGCGCGAGTACGATTTCATAGCGCTCCAACAGATCGTATTCCTCGGCGTGACGTAGAATTCGCCGCTGTTGTTCCTCCCACGCGTGCGCGACGCTGCCCGTCACCGGCAGCCGCTGCTGCCGCCTGAACCACACGTAATACGCGAGGCCGATCAGCACCCACGCCGGCCCCGCGATCCGGCCGATCGCGTGGGTCAGGACGACTTCGATCAGCGTAATCAGGATGCCGATTAGGCCGAGGACGCCGACAATCGGAATTTCGACCAGCACCCCGTTGCGGGGCCCCAGCCGCACGTTCAGCGGCACCCGGTACGGCCGCGGCGAGTACGGGTCCCGGATCCGCAGTACGATCAGCGCGATGAAGACAAGCGTGTAGCCCAACGTCGCGCCGAACGCGTACATGTTGGCCAGGACGTCCACGGCGCTCGGGGTGAGGAACGCCAGGACCGCCTCGAGGAGGCCGATTCCGGAAAAAACCAGGATCGCTCGCGCGGGCGTCCGGTAGCGATGGTGCACGTCCTGAAACCAGGGCGTCACCAGTTTGAGCTGGCTCATCGAGTACACCAGACGGCTGGCCCCCATCACGCCGGTGTTGGCTGAAATGAGGAGGATAACGGCGCCGAGCACGGCCGCGAGCGGGCCCGCGATCGGTCCCACGAACGGCAGGCGGCTTCCGAACAGGGCCACGGAATCTCCGACGTCCTTCGCATACGCCTGCCACGGCAGCACGCCGAGCCCGGTGATCGAGAAGAATACCGCGAACAGGAACACGCTGCCGATCAAGCCGATGGACGTCCGCGGGATGACGGTGGCGGGGCGCCGCGTCTCCTGCGCCGCCTGGGAGATCGACTCCAATCCGACGTACGAGATGATGGCAAGGGACGAGCCGTACATGAACTGATGAAACGTCGGAAACTGGTGGACCCATTGATCCACCAGCAGCTCCGGCTTCCACGCAAAGACGAGACCGATGAGAATGAGGCCGGCCTCCACGACAAGCCCGAAAACACCGATCACTTCGTTGAGAAACGACGACTCCCGAATGCCGCGTACGTTGAGCCAGGTGAGCAGGACGATCAACACCATCGTCTCGCCGGCCCAGAGCGGGTTGATGTTGTGAAAGGGACCGAGGTTCGCCTTGAAGTCGCGAACGGCGGGGAAGAAGAAGTTCATGTATCCGGCCGAGAACGTCGCGAACAGCGCGATATCGATAGTGTAGTCGAGAAGCAGCGCCGACCCCGCGATAAATCCGGCCATGTCCCCCAGCCCGCGGCTCACGAAATACTGGCCGCCGCCCGCAACGGGGTACGCTGCGGCCAACTCCGTGTAGGCCAAGCCGATCATGATGTAAACGACACCCGCGGCGGCGAAGGCAAGAGGCGCCGCGCCCATCGTCGCGGCGATCACGATCCCAAGTGCCACGTAGATGTCCGCGCCCACATCGGCGAAGCCCCACATGAACGAGCCCCAGACCGAAATGTCGCGGCGCAGGTGCTGGTCGCCCGACGCGGCGGAGGCCGGCAGACTCTCACCCATTACGGCTCACGGCGGGACCCGGCGCGGAAACTCACCACGGGTGATTATAGGGCGGCCGACCGCGCACCTACCATGAACGGCGCACACGACCCGAGGCTATCGCTGCCGTGAACCGTTTGCCGGCGTTCCGGCCACCTCGGCGGCGGTCTCGAAGCGATCCTGCAGTGCGGCGGCGGCCCTGGCCGCACCCGCCTCCAGCACGTGAATGTGATACACGCGCCCGACGTCCACGCGCACCGCGCGCGCGGCGAGTTCCGGCAGGCCGGGCGACCCGTTGATCGGCAGGCCGATCGCGCTCGCGGTCAGCACGATCCCGTCGCCGGGACCGTACGAGATCGCGGCCCCCGGCAGCGGGCCCGTCACGCCGGCCGCGGTCTGCGGCCCGCCGGTCCGCTCGGGATCGTTGTGACCGTAAAGAGTGTAGCACCGGATGCTTGACGGCAGCGGACGGGCGTTGAGCGCGTCGAGCGCCGCGTTGCCGTCGTCGGGCGGGAGGGACCACGGGTCCGATGCCGTCGCGCGCCAGAACGGAAAGACGGGGTTCATCGCGCGGCCGAGCGGCGTCTTCGCCGACGCGACGAACGGCAGGAACGACGGCGCGTGGACACCCAGGTACGGCATAACCGCCCCTTCGTTCGGCACCGCGACCAGCACGAGGCGGTTGACGAGCAGCGCCCATCCGTCGTAGTCGTACGCGACCAGCCATCGCGCGAACAACCCGCCGACGCTGTAGCCGACCACGTTGATCTTCGCGGCGTAGGTCGCGGGCAGCACGGTACGGCGCACGTACGCCGCCAGCGCCCGGGCGCCGTCGTCCAGCCCGACCGCGTGCGATTGGTACGGGTACCAGAAGAGCGTCGGCAGCGAGGCCGCATCGGTGTAGCCGAACCGCGCGAAGCGCTTCACCACGAGCCTGTCCGGGCTGGTCCGCCGTTCGTTCGAGAACCCGGGGATGATCACGGTCGGCAGCAGCAGCGTAATCTCCCGGTGCACGGTGACGGTGTTCGCCCCTTCACTCACGGCGACGTCGATGGGAAACTTGAGGTTATCCGTGAGCGGCGCAACCGGGTTGAACGACCCGACGCGGGTGCCGGCGACCGAGATGACGCCGTTCGGCAGGTCGAAATCCATGGTCATGTCCGCCGGCACCCGGCGGAGCGAAAACGTGGACCGCCGGGAGACCTCGCCCACGTCGGTCGCCACCGAGACCGTCGCGGACGCTCCGGGCTGCGCGGGCAGTCCCTGAAGCGGCACCGTAACCCGCAGCGCCCGCACCGCCGGCAGCGTGACCGCCGTCGCATCTGCCGCCACCGCGGGCGCCACGGTGTCGGAGGGCGCCGGCGCGGTCGGGCGCGTCTGACCGGCCGCCGTTCCAGGCATCAGCAGGGCGGCACTGAGTAGAAGCCCGGCGGCCCGCCACAGCGCGCCGCACGGACACCGGCTTTGGAATCGCTCTCCCATTATCACAACTCTTTCCCTGAGTAACGGAGGAAATGTGCCGCTGTCGTGTGGAACACACGCGACGTCCCGCGTTTCGAACCCTGCGCGCAGCGGAGACGTCACCGGGCCGATGTTCCTCTCGCCGGCGTTCCTCTGGGGATTGCTCCTCATCCCCGCACTTGCCGCGGGATATCTCTGGATGCTGCGCCGCCGGGCCCCTCAGTCGATTGCGTTCCCCGCTCTCGAAATCGTCGCCGCGGCCGATTTTCGTTCCCGGCGCCGCCGCGTCGCATCGGCCGCCGTCTTCTTCGCCGCGGTCGCGGCCGCCGCCCTCGCGCTCGCGCGGCCGGCGGTCCCGATGCCGCAGCCCGTGAATGAAGCCGCGATCATGCTGTCGGTCGACGTGAGCGGCAGCATGCTGTCGCAAGATATCCTGCCGTCCCGTCTCGAAGCCGCCAAGGCGGCCGCCAAAGGCTTCGTCGCCGGTCTCCCCCGCGGCATCCCCGTGGGCCTCGTCACCTTCGCGCGGGACGCGATCCTCATCGCCTCACCCACCGAAGACCGCGGCCGCATCGAGGCGGCGATCGACGGGATCACGGTGCGCCACCGCACCGCGATCGGCGAAGGTTTGATCGAAGCCGTGGCCGCGCTGCCCGAGCGCACACGGCCGGGGCACGACGACGGCCCGCTGCCGCCGGCAACGGCCGGAGGCGCACCAAAGCCGCCCGGCGTCGTCGTGCTGCTCTCCGACGGCCAGAACAACAGCGGCATCGACCCGATGGACGCCGCGGAGTGGGCGCGGCGACAGCAGGTCACGGTCTACACGGTGGGCATCGGCCAGCCGTTCGGGTCGACAACCGGATACATGATCGGAGGACCGCTGGATGAAGCGACGCTGCGAAGCATCGCCGAGCACACCGGCGGCACCTATCACCACGCGTCGTCCGCCGGAGAGTTGAAGCAGATCTATCGCGTGGTCAGCCGCAGCGTCGGGTGGAAGGTGCGGCCGGTCGAGGTCACCGGGGCGTTGGGCGCGTTCGCGGCGCTCACCCTGTTAGCGGCGATCGCGCTGTCGGTCCGGTCCCAGCCGCTGCTCTCCTGACGTTCGCAGAGGTTCACGCCGCGCCCGGGCCCCGGCAAGCTCCTCGTCGTCCGGCGCCGCCCGAGGCACCCGGGATCGATACCGCCGCAGGGATCGCCCTCCCTTCCTGTAGGAGATAGGAAGGGCGCGCTCATAGCCTCACTCGCCTCGGCGACAGGGAGCACGATGAGCCGGAACCTGCAACTCGGCCTGCTGCTTGAGTACGCGACCTTGATCTGGAACATCGTCGGCGTCGCCGTTCTCGTCGTGACCGCCTACGCCGCGCGTTCCGTCGCGCTCGCCGGCTTCGGCCTGGATTCGCTGATCGAGATCTTCGCGTCGGTGGTCGTCGTCTGGCATCTCCTCGGTATCCATCTCGACCGTGAGCGCCCGGCCCTGAGAATGATCGGGATCGCGTTCGTGCTGCTGGTCGGCTACATCGCGGCGCAGTTGGCCTACACCCTTGGGACCCGGACGCACCCCGCCCCATCCGCCGGCGGCATCGCGTGGACCGCGGCCACCTTCGTCGCGATGCTGCTGCTCGCGCACGGGAAACGCGCCACGGGGGACCGATTGCACAACGAAGTCCTCCGCACCGAATCTCGCGTGACACTCGTGGACGCCTACCTCGCGGGCGCGGTCCTGATCGGGCTGGCGCTGAACGCAGCCGCCGGCTGGTGGTGGGCCGACCCGCTCGCGTCGCTCGTCATCGTCTACTACGGCGTGAGAGAAGCGCGCCACGCCTTCCGCGAGAGCGCGGCCGCGGGAGGGGTCCCGTAGCCAGGATGGGAACCTCAAGCATTGTCTGCGGAAAACATCAGAATCTGATCGGGGGGATGCTCGTGCCACGTTCCTTCAGCCGCCGCCGCCTGCTCTCGGCCGCCGCGCTCGGAGCCGGCGCCACCTTCCTCGGCCGCCGGGCGATCGACGCCGCCGCGGCGCCGGCGAAGCCGGGGGGCACCTTGATCTGCGGGTGGGAAGCCGAGCCGGGCGCGTTCGACAACGACATCGACCGCGGCGCGGTCACCCGCACGCTGCTGCACAACATCTACGACCGGCTGGTGGACCGGGACATGACGGTCAAGGTCAACCAGAGGCTCGTGGGCAATCTCGCGACGTCCTGGCAGGTCTCGCCCGACGCGAAGACCTACACGTTCAAGCTCCGCCAGGGGGTCAAGTTCCACGACGGAACGCCCTGCGACGCCGAGGCGATCAAGTTCAATATCGACCGCGACTCCGACCCGAGCCACAAGTATTACACCAAGGCGGGCGCGGGCAGCCTGAAGCTCGGGTACGGGGGCCTCGCGCGGGTCGAAGCCGTCGACCGGTACACGCTGCGCATCGTCCATCAGGAACCGTTTGCCGACTTTCTTCAAGTCCTCGCCTTCGGGACCTATTCGATCGCGAGCCCCACGGCGATCCAGCGGTACGGCAACGACGACTATCCCAACCATCCGGTCGGCACCGGGCCGTTCAAGTACGCCGGCCGCGAAAAGGGCGTGAAGGTCAGCTTCGAGCGCAACCCGGACTATTGGGCCGGCGCGCCGGCCCTCGACGGCTTCGTCGTCCGACCGCTGCCCGAAGCGGTGACCCGGGTGACCGCCCTCAAGACCGGCGAAGTGGACTGGATCAACGCGGTGCACCCGGACAGCATCGACGGCGTCAGGTCCGACCCCAACCTCACCCTCGAGCTGGCGCAGCTGCCGAACACCTGGGGCTACATTCCCAACCACAAATACCCGCCGACGACGAACCGTCAGCTCCGCCAGGCGTTGAGCTGGGCCGTCGACCGTGAGACGCTCGCGCGCGACGTGATGAAGGGACTCGCCGTCCCGGCCAAAGGAACGCACGCGCCCGGCACGCCGGGCTACGGAGCGAACATCCGCGGCTACGGGTACGATCCCGCGAAGGCCAAGCAGCTCCTCGCCGCGGCGGGCTTCGGGAACGGACTGCCGCTCGACGTGCGCATCCCGGCTGGGGGCGCGGGGTCGCCGTTCGGCGTCCAGATGAACGAATTCATCCAGCAGAACTTCAAGGCCGTCGGGATCGACGCCAAGTTCGCCGAGCAAGAGTTCCAAACGTTCCAGAACAACATGGCAAACGGCGTCCCGCAGGGCATCAACGCGATTCAGGTCGGCTTCAGCGTGGACGAGTTCGTCAACCTCCAGCGGATGTTCCGGAGCGATCTTGTGCCGCCGAACGGGAACACCAATCCGGGCTGGTACCGCAATCCCCAAGTCGACTCGCTGCTGCGGCGCGCGCTCGGAACGGCCAACGAGGCGCAGCGCCGGCAGCTCTATCTCCAAGTTGAGCAACGGGCGGTGGACGACGCGGCGTGGATCTTCGTGGTGCACCAGAGGGCCGCGCGGGCCTGGAACACGCGCGTCCGCGGCTTCGTGAACCCGAACTCGTACATGTTCACCTTCCGGACGGTGTCGATGGCGTAACATGTTCCGTTTCGCCGCCGCGCGGTCACTCGCCGCGGTCCCGGTGCTGCTCGGCGTGTCGGTCGTCGTGTTTCTGACGATGAAGCTCATCCCGGGCGACGCCGCGCAGGTACTCGCCGGCCCGCAGGCGACCGCCGATCAGGTCGCGCTGATCCGGCAGAGCCTCGGCCTCGACCGGCCGCTCTACGTCCAGTACGCGCGGTGGCTGGGCCGCGCCTTCCGGGGCGATCTCGGACGCTCGATTCAGCTCGACGCGCCGGTGACCGAGATGGTGGTCGCGCGCCTCCGCAATACGCTCGTCCTCGCCGTGGCCGCGACGCTCCTCGCGGTCGCGATCGGCATACCCGCCGGCATCCTCTCGGCGACCCGCCGGTCCTCGCTGGTCGACCGCGGCTCCGTCGTGCTGGCGCTCTTCGGGAACAGCATGCCGACGTTCTGGCTCGGGCTGGTGTTTATCTTGACGCTCTCACTGCGCTTCCGCCTGTTCCCGTCCAACGGGATGTACTCACTGCGGGGACCCGGGGGCCCGCTCGACCTGCTCTGGCACGTCGCGCTTCCCGCCCTCACCCTCTGCACGGTCCCGGCCGCCGTGCTGAGCCGGCTCACGCGGTCGAGCCTGCTCGAGACGCTGCATGACGACTACGTCCGAACCGCCCGCGCCAAAGGCGTCGCCGAAGCGCGGGTGATCGTCCGCCACGCGCTGCGTAACGCGCTGCTCCCCGTGGTCACGCTGCTCGCGATTCAGGTCGGCTATCTCCTCGGAGGGTCGATCCTCGTGGAGACGGTCTTCTCGTGGCCGGGGCTCGGGCTGCAGCTCTACGACGCGATCGGGGCGCGAGATCTTCCGCTGGTGCAGGGCGGGGTGCTGCTGGTCGCGGCGCTGTTCGTGGTCATCAATCTCACCGTGGACGTGCTCTACGCCGCGCTCGACCCGCGGGTCGGGTACGGCGCGTGAAGCGGGTGCGCCGGGATCCGGTGCTCGGGGTGGCGCTCGGGGTGATCCTCGTCGTGGCTGCGGCCGCGGCGCTGGCGCCGCGTCTCGCGCCGTATGATCCGACGCGCGTGGACCCGCGCGTGCGCCTCGCGCCGCTCGGAACGCCCGGCCACTGGCTCGGTACGGACCACCTCGGGCGGGACGTACTGAGCCGTGTGATCTGGGGCGGGAGGGTGTCGCTCGTCGTCGGCATCGTGCCGGTCGTCCTGTCGGCGGTCGCGGGCACGGCGATCGGATTGGTCGCCGGCTACTACGGCGGCGTTGTGGATCACGTGATCACGCGGTCGCTCGACGTGCTGTTTGCGTTTCCGGCGATCCTGCTCGCGCTCGCGATCGTGTCGGCGCTCGGTCCCTCGATCTACGACGCCATGCTGGCGATCACCATCGTCGCGGTGCCGAGCTTCGCGCGCCTCGTTCGATCGTCGGTCCTCACCCTCCGCACGCGCGCCTTCGTGGAGGCGGCGGCCTCGCTGGGCGCGAGCCACCGGCGCATCGTCACGCGGCACATTCTGCCCAACACGGTGTCGCCGGTGATCGTCTACGGCACGTTTGAAACGGGGAAGACGATCGTCTTCGCGGCGGCGTTGAGCTTTCTCGGGCTCGGCGTGCAGCCACCCACGGCCGAGTGGGGCGCGATGCTGAGCCAGGGGCGGACGGCGCTCGCGACGGCCTGGCACGTCGCGACGGTCCCCGGGCTCATGATCTTCGTCGTCAGCCTGAGCTTCAACGTCCTCGGGGACGGACTGCGGGACATCCTCGACCCGCGGCGGACGGCGTAGGCGGACCGTGGACCTCGGACTGCGCGACCACGCGGCGGCCATAACCGGCGGCACGCGCGGCATCGGCCGGGCGATCTGCCGCGCGCTCCTCGCCGAAGGGTGCCACGTGGCGTTCTGCGCCCGCGATCCGCGCGAGGTCGAGGAGGCCCTAACCGCGCTCCGGGCGGAGGCGGCGTCGGGGGCGCGGGTGTACGGCGCCGTGGCCGACGCGATCGTACCCGGGCAGGTCGAGAGATTTGTCGATGCCGCGGCGTTGGAGTTCGGCGGGATTCACCACCTCGTCGCCAACGTCGGGGGCACGATCGGACGGGGTACGCTCGACATAACGCGGGAGGACTGGATCCGCACCTTCGACCTGAACGTCGGGCACGCGATCGCGGCGCTGCGGACGGCGCTGCGGCACATGCGGGCGCCGGAGGAGTGCAGCGCGGTTATCATCGCGTCGATCTCCGGCTGGAAACCCGGCCGGAACGCCCACTACGGCGCGGCCAAGGCCGCGGAGATTTTTCTCGCCGGGGCGCTGGCCCGGGAGCTCGCCGAGCGGCGCATCCGCGTGAACACGGTGAGCCCCGGCTCCATTCTCTTCCCGGGCGGCGGATGGGATCGGTTCAGGCGGGAGCAGCGCGAGCGGTTTGACGAGTTCGTGCGGCGCCAGTTTCCATGGGGCCGTCTCGGGACCGCGGAAGAAGTAGCCGACGTGGTCGCCTTCGTCCTCTCCCCGCGCGCCAAGTGGATCAACGGCGCCGACATCCCGGTGGACGGCGCGCAAAACGACCCGAGCGCCTGACCCCGCACGACCGGCCGCCGTCGGGCTCGTATCAGGGCGGCGTCCAGGCCTCGCGCAGCAACCGCAGCCAGTTGCCGTGCATGATCGCCGCCACGTCGCCGGCCCCGTAGCCGCGGGCCGCGAGCAGGGACGGTATCGTTTGGAGATCGGCGATCGTGTCGAGGTCGTGCGGCGAGCCTTCGCGCCCGAAGCCGCCGTCCAGATCCGTGCCGATCGCCGCGTGCCGGACCGTGCCGGTGACCTGGCAGATGTGATCGATGTGAGCGGCGACGTCCTCGAGGCTCACGCCCGCGTTGCTGTCGCCGTGCCGCCAGCCGGCCTTCAGCATCCAGCAGTCCAGCGCCGCGCCGATCACCCCGCCGCGCGACGCGATGGCCCGAATCTGCTCGTCTGAAAACTGACGCTGATGCGGCACGAGCGCCCGGCAGTTGTTGTGGCTCGCCAGCACCGTCCCGTCCCAGCGGTCGAGCGTTTCCCAAAACGCTTCGTCGGATGAGTGGGTGAGATCGACCAGGACACCCCGCGGCCTCATCTCCGCGAGCAGCGCGCGCCCGAGATCCGAGAGGCCCGCCTCGGTGGACGTCCCGCCGGCATAGCGGCCGGGCCCGTAGTGGGCGAGCCCGATCGCGCGCAGGCCCGCGCCGTGCCAGGACGGGAGGTCGCCGGGCGCGAGAATCGGATCCGCGCTTTCCATGCTGATCACAAACCCGAGCGGCGGGGTCGGGCTTCCGTCGTCCTTCGGGTGGGCGGCGTCCCAGGCGTCCCACTCCGCCATGTGGGCGTTGAGGCTCGGAAGATCGATCACGATGCGGACGTGCCCCTGACGCTCCAGCGCTCGATAGTAGGCGAACTGCCCCTGCGCGGTGCCGTAGGCCTGGGCGGTCGACGCGAAGTCGATGTGGGGCTCCGGGCGGCCCGTCGACCGCGCGATCAGCGTCGCGAAACTGAGCGCGACGCGGCCGCGGCGCATCTCGGGGTAGGCGACGGTCCCCTGCCCCCGCCCCTTGCCCGGCGTGTTTTTCTCATCGGCGCGAATCGTGTACACCGAGGTGAGTAGGTTGCGGTTCCACTGGATCGCGTTCATGGACAAATCGAGGTGGGCGTCGACAACGAGCATGGCTCTATGATACGCGGCGCGGCCACCGAATGCCTCGATGACCGCGCCGTGAGTGCTCAGCGTGAGGCGGCCGCGCTCTCCACCCACTTCCGTGCTCCGGGCGACTTCGTCCACTCGCCGGCGACCTGCCGGGTCGCCACGCTGAGCCGGTTCCAAACGTTGATCGACGCGATCGAGAGAAGCAGGCCCGCGAGCGCGGCGCCGCCCTGCGAACTTTGCGAACCCGCTCGAACGAGCGTCGTCTTTCGTCCCAGAGATGTGCATCATACCCTCCGGTTCGCGGATCCGATGCGGGACGGCGCAGTACGTTCAACGCACTTTCCGAGGCCCGGGGAACATCCCGGCCCCTGCGTCGGGCTGTTCGCGCCCGCGGGCATGCTTCTTGTGGTCGTCTTGGGCGTGCTTCCACTAATGCTGCCGTTGAGCAGCGCAGGAAGTGTGGTTCGGGACCGCGCGGGAGACGACGGATTGCCTGCGCTGGGCCTCGATGCCGCGCGGCCCCTTCACCTGTCCCTGGACGACCTTCCGATTGCCGGCGCCTCGTCAACTATGTCGAGCGGTGCGGCCGCCGACGCCACTCTCCCGGTCCCGCATTTCTCGGTGGCGCCGCCCGAACGCACGGTGCGGCCGCCCGCGGGCGGCCGCATCATATCGAGACACGGCCCATCGGCCATCTCGGCGGCACGGATTCGATCGTCCATTCCGCCGGCCCCCGAACCGGGGGCCGCGGGGGCGCGGCCGCGGCTGCTGTGGCCGTCACGGGGCCCGATCACATCGCCATTCGGGTGGCGGATACACCCCATCTTCGGGACGCGGGAATTTCATACCGGGATAGACATCGCCGCCGGAATCGGCGCCCCGGTCGTCTCGGCATATTCGGGGATCGTGCGGTTTGTGGGGTGGCAAAACGGGTACGGGCGGCTCGTCATCATCGACCATGGAAACGGGCTCAAGACCGCATATTCGCATCTCTCGGCCGCCACCGTATCCCCGGGGGACCGGGTGGAGCGGGGCCAGCAGATCGGACGCATCGGCAGCACCGGGTGGAGCACCGGCCCCCATCTGCTGTTCGAAGTGTATGAGAACGGAAGTCCGCGGGACCCGGCCGGCTATTTGAACTGAAGACGCGCCGCCCGATCGCGCGGAAGAAGGAGGAACGCCGATGGCCGTAGAGCCGCAAATCAATGGGGAGTTGCTGTCGAAGCCTCAACCTCACCCTTCGGAGCAGGCGCCGGTCGGGGAGGTGACGGTTGTGCCGGTTTCACGGGTCATCGAGATGTACAGCGTCAGCGAGCACGAACTCGACCAAATCGGCCGCGCCTCGGGCTCGCTCGCCGTGCACCTGGTGTTCTTCGGGATCGCCTTTGGGGCGGCGCTGGCATTTCTCATCTCACTGTTGACGCAGGATCTCACCAACAAACAAATCGCGCTCATCTGGGCGCTGTTTGCGCTCACGCTCTCCGCGGTCTACTTCGGCATCCAGGCGACCCGCCATTTCTACGATGCCGGCCGGGGCGTCCGGACGATCAAGAGGCAAAGCGCAAGACCCTGAAAATCGTGCCGCGGAACGAGTCAGGGCTCGGCCGAAATCGGTGCGCGCGGTCCGCTGATGCCCCGGACGGCGGGGGCGATGTGGCCGCGCTCGCGTCCGCGCCGTCCGTACACCAGGTCGCCGCCGTAGTAGCCGGTCACCACCAACGCGATCATGGCGAGGGCCCCCGCGGCTAACGCGAGCCCCTGCCACGCCCGCCGGCCGCGGGCCCCGATTCGTACGAGCACCCACAGGGCCACCAGGGCGAGCAACACGTACGCCCAGTGCTTGTGCACCTCCACGAGCCGTCCGGCAAAGAATCGTTGGAGGCTGAGGGTATGCTGCTGCACGAGCCCGCTGAGCTCATGGTCTTCGCGTTCACGTGCCTCCGGTGTGATCAGCCCGCTCAGCACCGAGAGGAGGGTCGCGATGACGCCGCCTGCAAGCGAATACGAGGCTGCGATGCGCGACGGTTGCGATCGCCACAGCCACGCCGCCGCATCGAGGAGAAAGGCGAAGCATAGGAGCGCGATCGAGAAGTGCACGAGCATCGGGTGCAGTTCGACTGGCCAGTTGATCCGCACTCCCACCGGTGTACCTCCTCAGCCTACGGCCGCGCGGCCGGGGCGCGCTTCGGGAGTCGCCCGCCGGCCGCGCCGGTCGCTGTCTCTAACGCCCACACGAGCGAAAGGGCGAGCAGGCCGATGTCGCGGACGAGCGTATCGGTAAGCCCGCTCGTCACAAGGAGGCCGGTGACGATCTCGGCCATGACCGCCACCGCGACCCACGATACGGCGCCGCCGGCGAAATCGACGAGCGCCGCGGCGGCGAGCACAAACAACACCCACCCGTGCGCCAGAACGAGGCTCACCGGCGGCACAGCGGCGGCGACGGGCGGGGGGACGAAGCCGGTCCACTGCGCCGGATCGGTCAATTCCCAAAAGCCGAAGAGCCCGAGCACGAGGCCCATGGCCACGCGCGCGACGAGTCCCGCGGCGGTACGGCGGGGACCGTCAGTGGCCAACGATGTGCCCCGCCGCATCCGTAAGGACGAAACCGTCATCGCCAAGGTTGGTCTCACCCCCGAAACCGTCGTCTCCCATTCGGGTTTCGATGAAATAGAGCCGGTCGGTCGATGCGAACCTCGCGGTCTGGGTCGTCCCGTCCGGCATCTCTGCGGTGACTTCCACCGTCCCCGAGCCCGCGGGCCGGAAGGTAAGTTGGAAGCCCGTCAGTGCCTGCTGCGTGTCGGTCGACATCGAACCGGGATACACCTGGTACGCGTAGGCACCGTAACGCGTATCCGCGAGCAAGGGACCCACGGGAGGCGCCGCGGCGGCCGGTGCTGCGGGCGCCGGCGGGGCGGACGGCCGAGCCGGCTCCGGGGGCCGCGAGGCCGGTGTTTGTCGGACGGGCGCGGCGGAGGCCGGAGATGCGGCCGGCGCGGACGCGTGCGGGGCGCCAATTCCCGAGATCGCGGTATGGAGCCGCGGCGCCTGCGTGCCGTCCACGCCCAACCCCACCCCCACGAGTCCGGCGAGCGCGACTACGGCGATCTTCCAGTACTCGGGTACGCTGTTCATGCGGCCCTCCGCGCCGTGCCTAGAAGCCTGGTACCGTGAGCGGCAACCGGACGATGCAGGCGGTGCCCCGCCCCGGTTCGCTCTCGAGCCTGATCTCGCCGTCGTGCGCCTTGACGATACCCTGTGCGAGGGCCAACCCGAGGCCGGACCCGTCGACCCTCCGCTCGCCGCCGCTGTCTACCCGATAAAATCGGTCGAAGACCAGCGGAAGGTGTTCGCCGGGAATTCCGACACCCGTGTCCGCGACGCGAAGCACGACCGCCCCGGCCTCGCGCCCCGCCGCGAGGGTCACCCGCCCCGGCGCCGGTGTGTACTTGATCGCGTTGTCGAGGAGATTTCGCACCACGATCCGCATTTGATCCGCGTTCGCCGAGACGAGGGGCAGATGGGCAGGCACGTCGATCGCAAGATCCAATCCCCCCGCGCGGGCCAACGGGCCCATCTCGTCGGCCAGCTCGTAGAGCACCGGCGCGAGATCCAGCGGAGCGGTCGGCACTCGGTGATCTTCGTCGAGCGCCGAGAGCGCCAGCAGATGGTCGACGAGGCGCTGCATGGCGACGACCTGCTGCGTCATCTCCGCGAGGTAGCGGCTCGTCACCGCGTCGTGCCGGTGCTGAGGACCCTGCAACAATTCGAGCCGGAGCCGCAGGTTCGTCAGCGGCGAGCGCAGTTCGTGGGCTGCGTGCGCGACGAACGCCTTCTGGTGAGTAAGGGTGTCCCGAACGCGCTCGGCCATGCTGTTGAAGGCCCGCCCGAGGCGCCGTACCTCTTCCGGCCCCGCGGGCGTTACCGGGGCCGCGAGGTCACCGGCGGTTATCGCTTCCGTGACCCCGGTCAGGCGGCGGATCGGCGCGGCGATGCGGCGCGCCAGCACCGCGCTCGCGACCACGGTCGCCAACAGCACGACGCCGCCCGACAACAAGAGGCCGAGCCACGTCCGGCGGATCTCGGCGTAGATGCCGGTTGCCGGGACCGAGATCTGGACAAATGCGATGAGCGTGCGCCCGCGGTCACCGACAGGGGCGGCCACGAATAGCTGGTCGCCGGTCCCCACGGCGCTGGGTCGCAGGTCGAACTGCCGCCGTCCGGCGCGCGCGGCGAGGACGTCGGGGGACGCGATCTCGCGGCCCGAGAGCTCCACGTCGGAACTCGCCACGACATGCAGATCAGGGTCCAGGACGGTCACACGGCCGCCGATGCTGCCGGCGTAGGACTGCGCCAGCGCCGCGAGCCTTGCGTGTTCCGCCGCTTCCCCGCTGTCCAGGCGTTCCATGGGCTCGCGAACGGCGCGCGCGATGAGCTCGGCCTGCAGCGCCAGGTTCTGCTTAGCCTGCTCGAGACGGATGGCCTGGAGGCGCTGCCCCGTCCACACGGTGAGCCCGCCGAGGCCGACCAGCGCGACCGCGAGGAAGGTCACCAGCAGGTGACCATGCAGGCTACGCGTCATCCGCCGGCGTCCGGGAGCCGGTCGCGAGCCGGTAGCCGTGGCCGCGCACCGTTTCGATGAGGGTCGGCTGCGAGGGATCGTCGAGTTTCTCGCGCAACCAGTGAATGTGCACGTCGAGTGTCCGGGGGTCGCCGACCCACTCGGCGCCCCAGACGCGCGCGAGCAGGTGCTCGCGGGACAGCGCCTCGCCGGCATGCTCCATCAGCACGCGCAGTAGATCGAACTCGCGCGGCCGCAGCTCTACCGGCCGGCCGGCCCGCCACACGCGGCGGGCGGTCCGCTCGAGGACGACCGGTCCCGCCGCGAGGCGGTCCGCGGGCGGCGCGTCGCCCCGGTCGAGCGCGCGCCGGCGAAGAATGGCGCGGACGCGGGAGACCAACTCGCGAAAGCTGAACGGCTTCACCAGGTAATCGTCCGCCCCGACTTCGAGTCCCATCACCTTCTCGAGCTCCTGTCCGCGCGCGGTCAGCATCAGAATCGGGACGGACGATTCCTTCCGCAACGTGCGGCACACGGTAAACCCGTCGACGTCGGGCAGCATGACGTCGAGCAGCACCACGTCCGGATGCGTCGTTCGGGCCAGCCGCAGACCGCCGCGGCCGGTGGCCGCGTGGTGCACCTCGAATCCTTCGTCGCGCAAACCAAAGGCGAGCGGCTCGGCGATCCCCTCGTCGTCCTCCACGAGCAGCACGGTGGAGCCGCGCCGATCGGCGTTATGCATGCGCTCGGGCCAGCCGAACACCGAGCGCCGGCAGCCACTTCAGCACGAGAATGAAGATGACGAGCCCGCGGAGGACACCCGCAGCCACCGTCAGGTTGTCGTTGGGCGGCAGCGCGGTTGTGACCCGTCCACCGATCCGGTCATTCATGGTCGAGACCTGGGGCCGGGCTTCTCCGGCCAGACGTACGTACGAACTCGGGCGTGCGGCAGAGTACACGATCCCGGCGCACCGCCAGCCCTTCGACGCCCGGTTGGGGGGCGAGGTATCATTCGCCGCGACGACGCTCACCGACCATAGGTCCGTCTCGGCCGGCATGCCGGTGCGCAGATCGATGATATGATCGCACATTCGGCCGGCGCGGCGCCAGCCCCGGACGTCGCCGCGGCGCGTTCGCCTGTCACGGCGGCGTCCATCGCGCGCCCTCCATCGCACGAACCACCCACTATAACCTCCCGATCGGCTCTGTCATCCCGCCTCCATCGTGCGACGGCGTCCGATCCGTGTGGTTAGGGACACGTTAAGGGCAATGTTATCGTCGGATAATAATCGAAGCTGCTACGCGAAGCGAGGCCGATAGGCGAGGAGGCGCAGGCCGTTAAGGACGACGATCACCGTGCTGCCCTCGTGCCCAACCACTCCCAAAGCCAGGTGCAGGCCGAACCCTAGCGTAAGGGTAATCAGTCCCGCGATCACGACCGCGGCAAGCGCAAGGTTCTGCGCCACCACGCGGCGGGTGCGCCGGCTCAGCCCGATGGCGTAGGGCAGGCGTCCCAGGTCGTCGCCCATCAGGATCACGTCCGCCGTCTCGAGCGCCGCGTCCGTACCGGCGGCGCCCATCGCGATGCCGACGTCCGCCGCGGCAAGGGCCGGCGCGTCGTTTACCCCGTCGCCCACCACCGCAACGCGCCCACCGCGTTCGAGAGCGCGGACCGCGGCGGCCTTCTGGTCCGGCAGCAGTTCGGCGCGGACTTCCGTGATGCCGAGGCGGTCCGCCACGGCTCGGGCGGCCTGCGGATGGTCCCCCGTCAGCATGGCGAGGCGCCGCACCCCTAGCGCGCGAAGCGATCGCAGCGCGCTCGCGGCCTGAACTCGCGGCACGTCCGCGACGGCGATGATGCCGGCGACGCGGCCGTCCGCGACGTAGAGCAGCGTCTTGCCGTCCCGGTGCAGCCGCTCCGCGTCGATGCGGACCGCCTCCGGAATCTCCAGCTCCTCTTCCCGCATGAAGGCGGCGCTGCCGACGCGCACTAACGCGCCGTTCACGCGGCCGCGCACACCCCGGCCCGTGACACTTTCGAACGACTCGGCGGCGGGGACGCCGATCCCCCGCTCCTGGCAGGCGGCGACCACCGCGTCGGCCAGCGCATGCTCGGAGCGCTGTTCAAGGCCGGCCGCCCGCGCCAGCAGGGCGGCCTCGTCGCCCTCGAGCACCAGCACATCCGTGACCGCCGGCCGTCCCGTCGTCAGCGTGCCGGTCTTGTCGAACACGACCGTGTCAACGCGGGCCAGGGCCTCGAGAAAGGCGCCGCCCTTGAACAGAATGCCCTGCCTCGCCGCGTTTGCGATCGCGGACAGGATCGCGGCCGGCGTCGAGATGACAATCGCGCACGGCGAGGCGACGACGAGCAGCGTGATCGCCCGGTAGAGCGCGGTGCCCGATGCCACCCCGAGGCCGAGCATGACGCCGTAGGCGAGGGTCGACCCCGCGATGATCACGACGGCATAGATCTGCCCGAACCGGTCGATCATGCGCTGGGCAGGTACTTGGGCCGACTGCGCCTCCTCCACCAGCGCGATGATGCGCGCAAGGGTCGTATCCTCCGGATCCTTGGCGACGCGCACTTCGAGCCCGCCCCGTTGATTGATCGTGCCCGCGAAGACGGTCGACCCCGGCCCAACATCCACGGGCATCGATTCCCCCGTAATCGGCGACTGGTCGACGCTGGACTCACCCGAGGCCACGATCCCGTCCGCCGGAAGCCGTTCAGCCGGCCGAACGATCACGATGTCTCCGACGCGAAGCGTGTCCGCGGGGACGACCGACACGTCGCCGCCCCGGCGAACGAGCGCCGTCGCCGGGCGCAGCGCCATAAGCGCACGGATCGCCCGGCGAGTACGTCCCATCGCGTAGAACTCCATCGCGTTGCTCAGCGAAAAGAGAAACAGCAGCACACTGCCTTCCGCCCAAGCACCGAGCCAGGCCGCGCCGGCCGCCGCGGCGAGCATCAAGACGTTGACGTCGACCCGCCCGCGGCACAGCGCCGTCCAAGCCGTGACGGCGCTGCTCGTTCCGCCCGCCAGATATGCGGCGGCGTACAACAGAACGCCGGTCGGCGACCCGGCACCTCCGGCGACCCATGCGCTGAGCTGGCTCACCAAACAAAGCAGCGGCTGCGCCGCGGGCAGCAGTTGTCCGATCGGCGAGGATTCGAGCGGACTGACCGGCGGTGACGGCGTCCGGACCGAGACCGGACGCCCGGGCGCAACGGAGCGTGTGGCCATAGGACAAACACCCCTCGGTCAGCGTACCGCGGGCCGCGCACGGCCGCATCGGGCCGTCGTCGGATTTGCCTCGCGGTCAACAGCGTACCCACGAGGGGTGGTAGTCGATGCGACCGCTCAAGAAGGAATGCGGTGCAGGTGTGACCGGGCGGTGGAATCACCTCCCGCGGCGGCGACGCCCGCCACGACGGTATCGCGCAAAGACGGATGAGAACCAGGTCGTAGCCGGGCGTCGGGCGGCGACCCTATGTCCAATGCATCGCTCACCGTATCAAGCCGGTGAGGTGAACCGGCTGAGGAACGAGAGGAGGAACGCACCGTGTGGGCGAGCATGATGGTGTGGATGCTGGTGTTCGGGGTCCGGGTGATCGTACTGGCGTTTGGACTCGCCCGCGTGACTCTTCTCCGTCGCGCCGGCGGCATCGGGATCTACGGCGCGCGCCCAGCGTCTCCGGATCGAGCAACTTCTTCCGCACGGGGAGTCCGCCTTCCAAGGCGTGCGGGTGGGATTATGGCGATTCCAAACATCTAGCCCAGACTGGCGGCCGAGAGGCTGACCTCGAAGCTGAGTTCCAGAAGACCGCGCGACAGTTCACGCTCGTCGTGACCACCTGCAACACCGTGAACCGAAACGATCCTTTTCGCACGTTTCCGTCATCGGCGGAAATCGCTATCCATTGCACGACGTACTTCCCGCGAACCAGACGAGGCGGAACGACTTTGAGCACGCGGTGATTGCCGAAGTTGGGATCGAGCCCGCCGTGGGCCACCAGTTTCTGTACGCTGTCGTAAATCCGCAAGACGCTGTTCTTGTCGAGTTCCTCGCTGAAGGTCGCTTGAACCATGGACGGGGGCGCCTTCAAGATCTGTCCGTCGGAGGGTGACGACTTCACCAACGAGGCGTGGCCCCATGCAGTCCCCAGCGGGACCAGCATGACAACGGCTCCCGTCAAGAGATATCGAAACATTCTCCGCGTTCGCATGTTCGGAATACCCTCCGGCCGGCGGCTCTCGCGTCCCGCCCTACTTGCCACGCTTTCTTCCACCGCGCCCGGGCGACGGCCTTGCTGTTGAACGGCGACCTAGACGGCCTACCTCGTGTGTTCCTCGATCCGAAACAGCCTCCAGGCTCCGTACGAGAGCGACCAGGCGACGACGAACAGCCCCACCAGGAGGTAGCCCAGCCGGCCTAGATCCAGCGCCTGCAGCCGGCCCCAGAAGCCTGCGGAGAGGCCCAGCACGCTGGCCATGACCTGAGTGATCTCGATGAAGCCGATGAGCAGGGCACACACGACGGTCAGGCCGGTGACGGTGAGGTTGTAGTAGACCTTCCGCAGAGGCGTCGCGAACGCCCAACGGTACGCTGTGGTCATGAAGATCCCGTCGGCCGTGTCCATCAGGCTCATGCCCGCGGCGAAGAGCACCGGGAGCGCGAGGATCTGCCAGAGCTGGAGCGCGCTGGCCGCCGCGCCGGCCGCGAGCGCGAGCAGCGCCACCTCGCTCGCGGTATCGAACCCCAGGCCGAAGAGGAAGCCGAGCGGATATATGTGCCAGGCGCGTTCGATGAGGCGGAACAGCGGGGCGGCGACACGCATCATGAGCCCGCGCGAGAGCAGCAGTTGCTCCAGCGCGTCGTCGTCGTGCACGCCTCGACGCATCTGCTGGAACACCAGGTAGATGTCGACCCAAACGAACAGGTTGAGCAGACCGATCAGGATGAGAAACCCGCCCGAGACCGTCGTGCCGATCAACCCTCCCACCACCTGGAGGTGTGGCAGCGCCTGCTGCGTCCAGCGGGCCATGGCGGCAGTGGCGAGGACCATCAGGCAGACCATCGTGGAATGGCCGACCGAGAAGTAGAATCCGACGCCCTGCGGGGGCTCACCCTGGCGGATCAGTTTGCGGACCGTATTGTCGATCGCCGCGATGTGATCGGCATCGAACGCGTGCCGGAGGCCGAGAGTGTAAGCCAGAAACCCCATCCCCACGAGCGCGGGATGGGCCCTCGCGGCCAGCAGCAGCGCCGTCAAGCCGAGGATGTGGATGGCGAACACCGCCACTCCGTAAGGCAGCCAGGCCGGACGGGACCCGGCCGCGGAAGTCACAGGGCGCCGCCGCCGGGCTTGGCGTCGTTCCATAGGAGCCATCCCCACTTCTCCGCGCACACCATCACGATCTCGCCTTCTTGGGAAGCACTCGGCCTCCTCGATCTTGTCCCGCGTCTTGGGGAACTGCACTCAGGCCGCGCGAACCCGTTCTACCCGATCTTCCAGGGCATGGCAAAGATATCCGTCCAGGGCATTTGGTTGACTGCGTCTGCACACAATAATGCGCCTTGCTTGAGCAACAGAAAGTAGCGCTTCAGCAGGCGGCGCAGTTCTTCGAGGGCGGTGTCAAGTTCGCCGTACGTCGCCGTCACCCCGCGCACCTTCGCATTGTGATGAGCGATCCGCTTGTCCACGTACTTCTTCAGCGGGTTCGTGAGGCTCTGTAGGGTATCGAAATCCTGTTGCACGATTGCCGGGTCGAGATGCAGGCCGCCGTTCGGCGCGAATGTCTCGAAGTCCCGGTTTCCCACGACGAGGCCGAGCGGGTTGCTGGTGTAAGTCGAGGCGAACCACGCGCGCGTTACCGTCGCGGCATTCACCTGAAGGTCTTGAAGCAGTCTGGCCACCGAGACCGAATCCGGGTCTGTGTCCCGTTGACGTCGGATGCCGACAGCCATGGTCGTCGCGTAGTTCTCAGCCAACCAGGCGAAGAAGTAGGCGTTCTCAGTTAGGCCGGGATTCAAGTCATAGATCCGCATTACCTCACGAAATGTCGCTTGGTTTGCACTGAGCCGCCGGACGATGTCCTCCTCAATGAGGCCAAGCCACTCCAGCCACGCCGTCAGACGGGGCGGCGGTGTTGCCGCCGACAAAGCCACGACCATCAATCCTCCGAGGGGATCTCGCTATCGGGTCCCGTTCTCATCGGTTAGCAGATTTGGCCCGGCGGCGGGGCGGCCCGCGCGCCAGCCCTAGAAAAACTTGGTGCCGGGGGACGGAGTCGAACCGCCGACACGGGGATTTTCAGTTCGCGTCTCACCTCGCCAGCCCTTGCCGATCAAGGGGCGGCGAATGCCGTCAATACCGCGCCAACAAAGCGGGCCTCGGAGCGGCCCCCGTGGATTTCATGGTACCACTTCCTGATATCTGCCGTACCCTGGGAGGGACCTCCACGCTCAGGATCCGTGGTCGGACACCCGGCCGGTCACGTGCGAGGTGTGCTAACGGCGACGCGGACAATTGTCCGCGTCGCCGGCCCCGCTCGGATAGAACAGCGGAATCTGGCTAATTCTTGCTATCGTGATTATGCCCCACAGGCAGCGTAATGGTACTCGCCATTGGCTGTAGGTTGTCGGGCGCTAACACCGGCGCGTTCGTGACACGTTGAGCCATGAACCGAGTTCCGTCGGTGCTCTCCCTGTCGCCGGTGCTGGCAGCAAAGGCGGTCGCGGTGCTAACGACCAAGCTTCCGCCGATGAGCATCACTGCAAGGATCCTACGCATTGTTCTTCCTCCTGTCGTTTTTCGTGCGGTGTTGTTTGTGCTATCCGGAGCGTGCACATTCCAGTGCTTGTGCATCCCAATGGACCCGTTTCCCCGAGATAGCTCGCCGTCGCTTCAAGCATCGACGACACCACCACACTGTGCCGAGTCACAGTGAGTTTCCCCTCGTGCTGTAACTTACCGGTCACGATTGTATTGCATAGCGGCATCGTTACAGGTTGATGCAAATCAACAAGGTGGTGGATCTTGAAGTCAAATTGTGACACTAACTCTTGGTGCTGTCTCAAAGGGACTTCCCTTGTGACATCTTTTGTTACTGGCAAACGATCCTCGTCGCCGGACGACGCC
>DASSJF010000074.1 GCA_035691305.1 bacterium | reverse complement strand
AAGGCGGCCCGCCCGCCGGCGCCGCGCAAGCGCACCGCGAAGCGGGGACGCCGCTAAGCCGGGGGCCACGGTCACCGCGGCGCGCGCGTGATGGCGAGGAGACTGCGGGTTGGCACGCGCGGGAGCCCGCTCAGCCTGCGTCAGACGCGGCTCGCCATGGACGCGCTGCGCGCGCACGAGCCCGACCTCGAGGTCGAGACCGTCGTGATCCGGTCCGCGGGCGACCGCGCCCCGGACGTGCCGCTGGAACGGCTCGAAGGCATCGGTTTCTTTGCGAAGGAGCTCGAGGCAGCGGTCGCGGACGGCCGCTGCGACGTCGCCGTTCATAGCGCGAAAGATCTTCCCACCACGCTGCATCCGCGGTTGTGCCTCGGCGCCGTGCCGGCGCGCGAAGATCCGCGCGACGTCCTCATCTCGCGCGGCGGGGTGCCGCTCGCGGCGCTTCCGCCCGGCGCGCGGGTCGCGACCAGCAGCCTGCGGCGGGCCGCGCAGCTGCGCGCGCGGCGCCCCGATCTCCGGATCGTATCGATCCGGGGCAATGTGGACACGCGGCTCGCGAAGCTCGACCGCGGCGATGCCGACGCGCTCTGCATCGCCGCGGCGGGGCTGATCCGGATGGGGTGGGAGGACCGCGTGTCGGAGTGGCTCGCGCCGGAGGTGATGCTGCCTGCCCCCGGACAGGGCGCCCTCGCCGTGGAGGCGCGGCGCGGCGACGCGGTCGTCCTCGACCTGTTGCGCCGCATCGACGACCCCGCGACCCACGAAGCGGTGCGCGCCGAGCGCGCTTTCGTCGCGCGGCTCGGCACGGGGTGCCGCGCACCCGCCGCGGCAATGGCGTCGGTCGACCACGGGCGCGTCACGCTCGAGGGTCTGCTCGCCGGCGAAGACGGACGCGTCGTGCGGCGGCACCGCGGCACGGCGCCGGTGGGCGCCGCCCGGTGGCTGGGTCTCTGCGTGGCGGACCGCGTGTTCGCCGATGCGGCCGAGATCGCCGGCGCCGTGCCGGCGGCCGCGCCGGTCGAACCCGCCAGGCGCGCCCGGTGAGCGGCTCTCTCGCCGGCCGGCGCGTCGTCGTCACCCGGCCGCGAGATGACGGGCGCCTCCGGCGCCTGCTCGAGGCCGAGGGCGCGGTGGTGCTCGAGTTCCCCGCAATCCGAATCGTTCCGCCGTCCGACTACGGCCCGCTCGACGAGGCGCTGCGGAACCTTCCCGCCTACGATTGGGTGGTGTTCACGAGCCGCAACGGCGTGGCCGCGACGGTCGACCGCATGGGGGCGCTCGGGATGGCGCCCGGCGCGCTCGCCGGGGCGCGGCTTGCGGTGATCGGGCCGGGTACCGCGGAGGCCCTTCGCGAGCACGGCCTCGAGGCGGCGCTCGCCCCGGAGGAGTTTCGCGCCGAGGCGCTTGTCGCGGCGTTCGCGCGGCGGGACCTTCACGCCGCACGTGTGCTGATGCCTCGCGCCGCGGTTGCCCGGGACGTCCTGCCCGTGGGGCTCCGCGCCCTCGGGGCCGCGGTGGACGTCGTGCCGGCCTATCGCACCGAACCGGCCGCGCCGGCGCCGAACGTGCTCGAGGCGGTGCGGGCCGGACGCATCGACGCGGTGACCTTCACGAGCTCGTCCACCGTCCGGTACTTCCTGCAGCTGGCCGGACCCGACGCGCGCGGCCTCCTCGCGGGCGTGTGCGTGGCCTGCATCGGCCCGGTCACGGCCGAGACCGCCCGCGCCGACGGGCTCCGGGTGGGCGCGGTGGCCTCGACCTACACGCTCGCCGGCCTCGTCGATGCCCTGCGCGGCGCGCTGGGCGCGCCGCCGGGATGTGTGGTACCCTCCGGAGGGCGATGAGCACAGGCTTCCCGAATCGAAGGTTCCGGCGCCTAAGGCGCACCGAGCACCTTCGCGCGATGGTGCGCGAGACGGCGCTCCTGCCCTCGGATCTGATCGCTCCGCTGTTCGTGAAAGAGAACGTCCCGCGGCCGGTTCCGATCCCGGCGATGCCGGGGCAGGTGCAGCATACCCCGGCCAGCGTGGTCGAGGAGTGCGGGGCGCTGGCGGAGGCGGGCGTGTCCGCGGTGATGTTGTTCGGCATCCCGTCGCACAAGGACGAAGCCGGAACCGCGGCCTGGGACCCGGAGGGCGTCGTGCAGCAAACCCTCCGGCGCCTTCGCGGCGAACTCGGCGACCGGCTCGTGCTGATCCCCGATCTCTGCCTCTGCGAGTATACGTCGCACGGGCACTGCGGCGTGATCCGGGACGGCGGCGTCGACAACGACGCGACGCTCGAAGTCTACGCTCGTATCGCGCTGTCCTACGCCGACGCGGGCGCGGATTTCGTGGCGCCGTCCGGCATGATGGACGGGCAGGTCGGAACGATCCGGGGGGCGCTGGATGCCGCCGGCCGCGCCGGCGTTGGAATCCTCGCCTACGGCGCCAAGTACGCGTCCGTGTTCTTTGAGCCATTCCGCCACGCCGCGGAGAGCGCGCCGAAGTTCGGCGACCGTCGCGCCTATCAGATGGACCCCGCCAACGCCGACGAAGCGGTCCGCGAGATTCAGGCGGACATCGACGAAGGCGCCGACATCGTGATGGTCAAGCCGGCGCTGCCGTACCTCGATGTGCTGCGGCGGGTGAAAACGGCGTTCGGCATGCCGACGGCTGCGTACCACGTGAGCGGCGAGTACGCCATGCTGAAGGCCGCCGCGGCGAACGGGTGGCTCAACGAGACGCAGGCGATGTTCGAGGTGCTCACGGCGATCCGCCGCGCCGGCGCGGACCTGATCCTCACGTACTTCGCGCGCGACGCGGCGGAACGGTTGCGCAAAGGCTGACCGGCGGCCGCCGGTCCGCGGGGCATAGCCGCGGCCGCCCCGTCGTTGCACCCCTTAGCCTATGAGCCGATCGGAGCCGCCCCTGCGGGCCGTGGTCGTCATGCCGCTCTACAACGAGGCGCCGACGCTCGCCGGCGTGCTCGACGAAGTGCGCCGCCACACCGCCGCGCGCATCCTGGTCGTGAACGACGGGTCCACCGACGGCTCGGCGGAAATTCTCGCGGCGGCCGAGCGGCGGCTGCCGGATGTGCGCGGGCTTACACACGCGCAGAACGAGGGGTACGGCCAATCGTTGATCGACGGGTTCCGCTACGCGATCGGCGGCGGGTTCGATGTCGCCGTGACGATCGACTGCGACCGGCAGCACGAGCCGCGGCTCATTCCCGATTTTCTCGCCGCCGCGCGGCGGTTTGACATCGTCTCCGGCAGCCGCTATCATGCCGAAGCGCCGGGCGACCAGGACCCCGCGCCGCCCGACCGGCAGCGTCTCAACGAAGAGATCACCCGCATCATCGACGAGCTGACGGGCTACCGGCTCACCGACGCGTGGTGCGGGTTCAAAGCGTACCGCATCGCCGGGCTGGCGCGGATGCGGCTCGACGAACGCAGCTACGGGATGCCGCTGCAGGTGTGGCTGCAGGCCGCGAGATTGGGCCTCACGGTTACGGAGATCCCGGTGCCGCGCATCTACAAGAACCCGGAGCGCCGGTTCTGGGGCGGTCTCGACGACCCGCAGGCCCGGCGCACGTACTATCTGGCGATCATCGACCGCGAGGTGAGCCGGTGGCGAACGTCCTCGTAATCGGCGCGCATCCCGACGACGCCGAGATCGGCATGGGCGGCACCATCGGCGCGCTCGTGGGGGGCGGCGACACGGTCACACTCCTAGACCTTACGAACGGGGAGCCGACGCCGACGGGCTCGCCGGAGCGGCGGCGCGCGGAGAGCGAGGCCGCGGCGCGCGTCCTCGGCGTGGACCGGCGGATCACGCTGCCCCTGCCCAACCGGTATCTCATGGATACGGTGGAGAACCGCGTCGCCGTCGCGGAAATCGTTCGCGAGGTGCGGCCCGACACGCTGTGCATTCCGTACTGGGTGGACGCGCATCCCGACCATCTCGCGGCGGAGCGCCTCGGCGAGGCCGCGCGCTTCTACGCGAAGCTGACGCGCACGGACATGCGCGGAGCGCCGCACTATCCCGACCGGATCCTTCATTTCTTCTGTACGCACTACCGGCTGCAGGTCGTCCCCGCGTTTATCGTCGATATCTCCGATCACATCGAGCGCAAGCTGGAAGCGGTGGCCTGCTACCGTTCGCAGTTCAACGACGAGCGCAACAACCTCGGCATTCTCGACACGATCCGGTCCGTCGCCGCCTATTGGGGCAGCCGGATCCGCCGGCCGTACGGCGAGCCCTTCGCCGCCAAAGAGCCGATCGGCGTGGCGACCCTCGGGGTCCTGTTGTGACGCCCGAGTCCGTCGCGGTGCAAACCGAGTACGCGATCCCCGCGCGCTCCGGCGAGACGCTGTTCGTCCCGCCGGCCGACCGCCTCGCGGCGCTGATCGCCGTCCACGATCCGGGAGACGGCGCGGTGTTCGACGTCCCGCTGCGCGAACTTCGTCGGCGGACGCGGGAGCGCATCGCGGGGCTCACCGGGACGGCGATCGGGAACCGCCCGCTCGTCCTGATGGGGCATCAGCCGGTGTTCTTTCACCCGGGCGTCTGGATCAAGTATTTTCTCCTCAGCGGGCTGTGCGGCGTCAACGGGGCGGTCGGGCTGCACTGCATCGTCGACTCCGACGCGACCGGACCGATCGCCGCCGAGATCCCAACCGGACGGGAGGACGTGGCGCGCGTGACCCGCACGCTCGTCCCGCTGCCGGACGACGTGCCTCTCGAGGCGGCGGCCGTCCCGGCGCCGGACGCCTGGGCCGCGTTTGCAAACTCGGTGCGCGCCGATCTCGTCGCGCTCGGCAGCGCCGAGCTTTTGGATCGGTTCGCCGCGTTCGCGGGCGCGGAGCCCGCGGTGCGCCGCCGCGCCGCGGCGCTCCCCGCGTACCTCGACGGCCTGCGCCGTGCGTTCGAAGCCCGCGCGGGCGAGCCGCGCTACGCCACCGTGGACGTGTCGGCGTTCGGGTCCGCCGCGGAGTTCCAGGCGTTCGCGCTGCACCTCGCGCAGGATCCGGCCCGCACCTTCGCCGCCTACAACGGCTGTCTGGACGACTACCGCCGCGCGCACCGCGTCCGCTCCGCGGCCAATCCGTTTCCGAACCTCGTTCGTTCCGGCGGCCGCACGGAACTGCCGTTCTGGATTCTGCACGGCGGCCGCCGGGCGGATCTGTACGGCGCGCGGGAGGGAGCGGACCTCGTCCTCGGCACCGCGGATCGCGCGCTCGCGACCGTTCCGGCCGGCCCGGCCGGCGTCGAGGCGCTCGCCGCGTCGGGCGTCTCGCTGCGGCCGAAGGCCCTCACGCTCACGCTGTTTGCCCGCCTGTGCCTCGGCGATCTCTTCATTCACGGCGTCGGCGGCGGCCGGTACGACCGCGTCACGGCGCCGCTCGCGGAGCGGCTGTTCGACGCGCGGCTCGCGCCGTACGCGGTCGCCACGGCGACGCTGCATCTCCCGCTCGGCGAGGCGCGCGATCCCGGCGCGGAGCGGCGCACGCTCGAGCGGCGGCTCATGGACCTCCGTCACAATCCGGACCGGCACCTCGCCGAGGCGGGCGAGGCCGAGCGGCGTCTCGTCGACGAAAAGTGGCGGCTGATCCGCGAGGTGGAGGCGATGCGCCCGGGCCGCGAGCGGCGCGCGGTGACCCACCGGATCCGCGAGGTGAACGGACTTCTCTCCCAGACGCTCGCACCCGAGATCGAGCGGGTCGCGGCGCGGCTCGCGGCCATCGCCGCGGCGCCGCAGGCCGACGAGGCCGTACAGTTCCGCGGCTACCCGTATTTCTTGTTCGAGCCGACCGACGTGGCCGCGCTCATTCCGCCCCTCGGCGGCTCCTGACGGTCTCACGGCTGTGAAGACCGCCCCGGACGCCGCCGCTCCCGCGGCTCAGGCGCCGCAGACGGCGGCGATCGGCGCCCGCGATCTCTGGCGCGCGTTCGGCCGTGAGCGCGTGCTGCGCGGAGTCTCGCTCGAGGTGCCGGCGGGCGGCGGTCTCGCGATTCTTGGTCCGAACGGCTCCGGCAAGTCGACGCTCCTGCGTGTGCTGGCCGGCCTGCTGCGTCCGCGGCGCGGCGCCGTGCTCGTCGCGGGCGAGGACATGTTCGCGGACTACCGGGTCAGGGGACGTGTCGGGTTCGTCGGCCACGAGCCGATGCTGTACGGCGGCCTCACGGTGGGCGAAAACCTGAATCTGTTTGCGGCGCTGTACGGCCTCGCCGCGCCGGACGAGAGAATCGAGGAGATCTGCGGGCTGCTCGGCCTGGCGCCGTATCGGGAGACGATCGCGGGCCGGCTCTCGCGCGGGCTCAGCCAGCGCGCGTCGGTGGCGCGCGCGATCTTACACCGGCCGGACGTCCTGCTGCTCGACGAGCCGTTCGCCGGGCTGGACCCGGACGCCGCCGCGCAGCTCGCCGCGCATCTCGCCGAGTTTCGCCGCGGTGGAGGCGCCGTGGTCCTCTCCACCCACCAGGCCGTCGAGGCGCTGCGCGTCTGCGGTCTCAATGTCGCGGCTGTCGGCCGCGAGTCGGCCGGCGAGGCGCGCGTCCTCCGCGGCGGGCGCCTCGGTGCGCCGCTGCCGCTCTGCGGCGCCGACGCGGCGGCGGTCGACGCGTGGTACGGCGCGCGGTGAGGGCGGCCGCCGCGCTCGTCTGGAAGGACGTGCTCGCGGAGCTGCGCACGCGTGAGCTCGTGACGTCGATGAGCCTCGTCGCGTTTCTCGCGCTCGTGGTGCAGGGACTCGCGGTCGGCAGCGGTCCCGCGCCCACGGTCACCGCCGCGATCCTGTGGATCACGGTCGTCTTCGCGGCGACGCTCGGCCTCGCGCGGACGCAGACGCTCGAACAGGACCGCCAGGCGTTTTCGGGTGTGCTGCTGACCCCGGTCGGCCGCGGCACGCTGTTCCTGGCCAAGGCGGCCGCCAACCTGCTCGTGACGTTCATGATCATGGTGGTGATCGTCGCCGCCGAGACGGTGCTCGTCGCCCCCGACCTCGGCCGGCGCATTGCCGGAATCGCGCTGCCGCTTGCGCTCGGCGGGGCGGGGTTCGCGGCGACGGGCACGCTCCTCGGCGCGATGGCCGCGGCGACACGCCTGCGCGAAGTGTTGCTGCCGATTTTGCTGGTGCCGGTCACGCTGCCGGCGATCGTCGTGTCGCTCTCCGGAGTGACGGCCGCCCTCGAGGGTGCGCCGTTCGCCGCGGTACTCAAATCGGCCGGTTTTCTCGCGGCGTTCGACGTGGTCGTGCTCGTCCTGGGCGTGTGGTTGTTCGAGTACGTGGTGGAGGAGTGAAGCGCTCGGCGAGGCGGACGCCCGCGACGTCGGTGCACGCCGCCGTCGGCCAGACCTAGCGGACCGGCGCGTTACGACGGAATCCAGGCGCTGATTTCCGTGCCCCCGCGGGGGCTCGTGACGAGCTCCAGGCTGCCGTTCAGCAGCTCGGCCCGCTCCCGCATGCCGAGCAGGCCGAGATGGCCCTTGCCCGCCGGATCCCGATTGCCGTTCAAGATGAACCCCGCGCCGTCATCCGCCACGCGCAGACGTACCCCGGCCGTGTCGAACCGAAGCTCCACGGCGAGACGCATCGCCGCGGCGTGCCGTTCCACGTTGCGGATGGCTTCCTGCGCGATCCGGAAGAGCCCGAGCTCGGTCTCGGCGGCCAGCCGGCACACGGTGCCCTCGACGCGGAACTCTCCGGCCGCGCCGGTTTGAGCCTGGTACCGGGTGACGAGCTGCTCGATGGCGGCCACGAGTCCCAGGTCGTCGAGCACCGCCGGGCGCAGCGCGCGAATGCGCTCGCGCAGCTCGTGCACGATCCGTTCGGCGGACCGGCGGGCATGCTGCATGCCGGTCAGGGCGTTTTCGTTCGCCTCGAGCGCGTGCTTCAGATCGTCGAGCGTGCGGCAGTGGATCATGAGATCCTGGATGGTTTCGTCGTGCAGGTCCTGGGCCAGGCGCTGCCGCTCCTCTTCCTGTCCGCGCAGAATGGCGCGGGCGTATGCCGTTCGCGCCGCGCGCTCCCGCCCCACCCAATGCGCGACGTATACTCCAGCGCTCACGATGGCGGCGAGGAGAAACAACTGTTCGATCCGCGGGGTGCCGCGGTGCTCGAGCAGCATGACCGGGAGGTCGACAGCTACGCACCAGAGGGCCGTGACCGCCGCGCGCGCGAAATCGAACGCGACGGCGGCGTACGTCACCGGGATGAAGAACAGCGTGACCAGCACGATGCTGATCACCGAGTCGTCCGTGAGCAGGACGTCCGTTCCGAGGTCGGCGGCCGCAAGGATCAGGATCAGCGCCTGGATCGTCCAGAACCGGCGGTCTCGGATCGGCACCCTGAGGCGCGCACCTGCCGCAGGGAGCGCCGCGCGGGCCGCCCCGCCGCCCGTCACGTCCCGCCGTCGCCGGCGGGATCCGTCTGATCCACGGTGTGCAGCAGGTGGCGGCCCAAGGCGAGCGTTACCGCCTCGGTGCGAGACGACACGCCGAGTTTGGTGAAGATGTGCTCGAGGTGGGTTTCGATCGTGCGCGCGCTGAGCTTGAGCCGTTCGGCGATCTCCCGGTTGTGCAGGCCGCGCGCGACGAGGTCCAGGACCTCGATCTCGCGGCCGGTGATGGCGCCTCCGCCCGGCTTGGCCGTCCCGGCGGCCTGCGCCCAGTACCGGGCCACCTTGCGGGCGACGACGGGATGAAGCACCGGCGTGCCGCGGTGCACGCTCCGCACGGCCTCCGCCAGGCCCTGGCCCGAGACGTTCTTGAGTAGGTACCCGAGCGCCCCCGCGTTCATGAGCGCGATGACGTACTCGTCGTCGTCGTACGCCGTCAGCGCCATGACCCGCGTGCCCGGAACGGCATGGAGGATACGGCGCGTGGCCTCGACGCCGTTCAGCCGCGGGAGCCGGATGTCCAGAATGACGACGTCCGGCCGCAACTCGCCCGCGCGCTCGACCGCGTCCAGACCGTCGGCCGCTTCGCCGATCACCCGCACGTCGGGCAGGGCGTCGAGAATTCGGCGTGTCCCCTCGCGGAATACCGGATGGTCGTCGACGACGAGCACCCGGATGCGCGCAACTCCGCTATCGGTCTGATCGGAGTTCATACCGCGTTTATGGTAGAGTCCCGGTTCCGAGCCCGGTATAGGGCGACTCACCGATACCCACTCGGGCCTTCGCCGTAATGTCCGGCCCGCAGGTGCCTCCTCCTCTTCCCGCCGCCTCTTCGCCGGTAGGGCATCCGTAATTCAACGGACGGACCGAACACCGACGCAATTTCGGTGTTTTATCCGATACCGCGCCCGGGGCGACCCCTTTACCATGTGTGGTAATTGCTTACAAGAATGCCACACCTATACCGAGGTGGCGCGTGCGAGACCGGCGGGACGCGGCAAAGACACGGGGACGGGTACTGCGGTGGGGGTTCGCGATCATGGTACTGGCGGGGGCGGGCGCGATGGCGTTCCGAACGCCGATTCTCCACGCGGCGGCATCACACACCGCGGAAATCACGATCACCGGGAACAAGACGTCGAGCGGAGGTTTTGCCTTCAACGGCTACCAGCGGGGCGGGATGACCGTGACCGTGCCGGCCGGCTGGGAGATCGTCGTGCACTTTGAGAACGCCGACGCCACGAGCCACAGTTTGGCCGTGCTGGCGTCCGGCGCCCACTCGCAGGTCAGCCCCTCGTCCACCCCGGCGTTCGCCGCCGCGACCACCGGCAGTTTCTCGTCCGGACTCGCGAAGGGCGGGCAGCAGACGTTTTCGTTCGAGGCGAGCAAGCCGGGGACGTACGAGTTCGTCTGCGGCGTGCCGGGGCACGCGGTCTCAGGCCAGTGGGACGCGCTGATCGTGTCCCCGACCGCGGCGACGCCGAGCGTGACACCGCCGGGCGCCGCCGCCATCACCGCAAAGTAGGTCGCATCATATCCCGGTTCCGACGATAGGGGGGACGAGCATGACTGTGGGTCGCCGGACGGTGCTGCTCGGCATCCTGGCGTGTGCGCTGGCCCTGTGGTGGATCTCTCCGGCCGAAGCCCTGCCGAGCTTCTCGGGGCAGACCGGCGCGCCGTGCAGCGCCTGTCACCTCGGCGGCTTCGGACCGTTCCTCACGCCGTTCGGGATCTCGTTCAAACTCAACGGCTACTCGATGCGCGGCGGGACCGGGCCGTGGTCCCACATGCCGTTCAACCTCCAGTTCTATCCGTCATACACCAACCTCGGCAAGGACCGTCCGACCGCGCCGGTGGGCTATGGGTCAAACAACTTTGTGACGCCGGGCTGTGCCTCGTTCATCGTCGCGACCGGGCGAACGTTCGGCAAGGACGGCTCCTGGGGCGTGGGCGGAGTCGGCAAGATGTGGATCAACCTGAACGCGCTGGTCGTGGGTGCCGGCACGGTCAACTTGTCTGAAGCACCGTCGGACTTCAAGCTCACGAAGCAGATGACGCTCGGCGGCAAGCCGTTGGTCCTCGGATTCGATCTGAACAACAAGATGACCGAGGGCGACCCGTGGGACGGTGCGCTCTACGGGTACGCTTTCCCGCTGAGCTTCGTCGGCTCGAACATGGTGGCCGGCAACGCCTCGCCGGTCGGCGCGGGGCTCGGGACATCGAACTACGGCACCAGCCTATACGCGTTTTGGAACAACAGCCTGTACCTGCAGGCCGGCATCTACCAGACGATGGCCACGTCGACGATCAGCACGCTCGGAAAGGTGCCGCCGCCGAGCCTCGGCTTCATCAACGGCAGCGCGCCGTACTTCCGGGTCGCGTGGCAGCAGTCGTGGGGCGAGAACTACCTCGAAGTCGGCGCCCTCTACGTCGACGTCCCGGTCACCATGATCCCCGGGTTCGCGAACCAGAGCGCGCAGAACGAATTCCGCGATTTCGGCCTGGACGTCACCTATCACCGGTCGTTCGGCCGGAACACGCTGACGTTGCTCGCCAACTACCTCCACGAAGACCAGGACCGGACGGCGTCGTTCGCGGCCGGCAAGTCGTCGAACGCGAGCGATTCGCTGAACCAGTTCCGCGTCGCGGCGATGTACGATTGGAACGCGACGTACGGCGCAGTCCTGGCCTACAATGGGATCTTCGGCAGCACGGACACCAAGCTGTATCCGGCCGCGACGCTCACCGGCAGCGCGGCCCATAGCCCGGAAACCCAGGTGATCATCGGAGAGATCAACTGGACGCCGCACGGCAACAACACGGGGCCCGGGTTCCCCTGGCTTAATTACCGCGTCGGCCTGCAGTATCGTTACTACATCGAATTCAACGGCGCGACGACCAACTACGACGGCAAGGGCCGCAACGCGAGCGACAACAACGTGCTGATGCTGTACACTCTGTTCTCATTCTGATCATCCAAGACCGTTCCACAGAGGCGGGAGCCGGCCGGCGACGGGACCGGCTCCCGCCTTCAGGTTTTCGTTAGAGTGCCGGCCCCGCCGGGACCGCGCGCCCGCGATAGGATAGACGACCGATGCCAGATCGGTATCCCATCCGATGCTATCCGTGGATTCACGCGCTTATGATACTCTACGGTTGTTTGGGACCAAACGCCGAATCTGTGTCGAGGTGAGGACGTGAAACAGCGGCAGGCGGGGACGCGGCGGATCTTCGTTGTTGCGGCGCTGGTGGCGGCCGGGGCGATGGCGCTTGGAACGCCGCTGCTGCACGCGGCGGCGCATACCGCCGAGGTCACGATCGTGGCCAACAAGACGGCGAGCGGGGGATTCGCCTTCAACGGCTACCAGCGCGGCGGGATGACGGTCACCGTTCCGGCCGGCTGGGAGATCGTCGTGCATTTTGAGAACGCGGACGCGACCAACCACAGTGTCGCGGTGGCGGCATCCGGCGGCCACACGCAGGTCACGCCGCCGTCCAGCCCGGCTTTCGCCGGCGCGATGAGCGGCAACTTCTCGTCCGGACTCGCGAAGGGCCAGACGCAGACCTTCACGTTCGAGGCGAGCAAGGCCGGGACGTACGAGTTCGTCTGCGGCGTCCCCGGACACGCCATCTCCGGCCAGTGGGATGCGCTCGTCGTGTCCGCGACGGCCACGGCGCCGAGCGTGACGCCTTCGGGAGCAGCCGCGATTACCGCTAAGTAAGGAGGACGGACAATGCGCGGGCATCGCTGGGCGGTCGCCGTGGTGCTGACCGCCCTCGTCGTAGGACCCGGAATGCCGGACGTTCAGGCGGCCGGCGGGCCGTCGATTACGCTTTCGCCTGCGCACGGGCTGCCGGGCGCACAAGTCCGGCTGGCCGGCACCGGCTTCACGCCGGGGGCGCAAATGGCGGTCGGCTGGCTGTCGGAAGACGGCAAGTACAAAACCAAGGCCGACAAGGGCATGGTGACCTGGTCGGGCGTCGAGTATCAGCCCGCCCCGACGCTGCTCGGCCGCGCCGTCGCGGATTCCCAGGGCCGCATCGCCGTGGCGTTTACCGCGCCGGAGGACCTCTGGGGACCGCATCAGGTCGCGGCGGTCCTCGACGGCCGCCAGGTCGCCCAGGCCGATTTCCACGTTGAGTTCGGCGCGGCGATGACACCCACGAGCGGGCCGGTCGGAACGCCGATCGAGGTCGTCGTCCACGGGATGGCCCCCGCGCCGTGGAACACCTCCGCGATCCGGTACGATAACCGCTACCTCGGCTTCGTTTCCGCGGTGACCACGCGCGGGGTGGCGCGCGCGCGCTTCCGCGCCGCGGGCGCTCCCGGCCCTCACGCCGTGCAGTTCGACGTGGCCTCCGCCGGAACGCCGTACCTCAACCCGCAGCAGGGCGCCGGGTGCACGATCCTTCATCTCTGCATCGACCGGACGTGGACGTTTACCGTCACAGCCGGCGGGGCCGTGCCCCCGAACCGCCTGGAATGGCCGGATCCCGCGCGCGTGGCCAGGCTCTCGCAAGACGCCGCCCGCGCCATGGTGGCGACATCGGAGCCGGCACAGGGCGTCTCGCTTGCCGTCACCCCCGCCGCGGGTCCGGTGCTCTCGACTTTCGCCGTCGCGGCGACGGGACTGCCGGGCGGCAGCACCGCGGACATCGTGTGGGCCACGATGGGCGCAGGCAACCGCATGACCGGAATGTCGCCCGTCGTGACCAACAGGCTCGTCGCCGCCGCGGCCAAGCCCGACGGCTCGCTCGCGCGACAACTCACCGTCCCGGACGACTTGGGCGGATGGCACATGCTGCAGCTTGTGCAGCACGGCAAGGTCCTCGCGTCGGCGCCGTACTTCGTCCAGCGTAGCCTGGTTGCCGTTGCGCCCGCGCGGGTCAAACCGGGCGAGCGGTTCAAGGTCGAGATCAAGGGGATTGGGTGGACCGAACTCGACAACGGGGTCGCGGTGACCTACGACAACGGGTACGAAGGATACGCCTGCGGCTTCAACAGCCGCGGAGACGTCGCGGTCTACCTGACCGCAACCGGCGGACCGGGCGTGCACCTGATCGACCTGTATCCGATGATCTACGAAGGGAAGGACCGCACGGTGCTCACCTATCAGGTGCCGCATCTCACGGTCCTCGACGACGGTCCTGGCCTCGCGCTCGGATACGCGCTGCCGGTCTTTCGGCTCGCGGTGGTGGTGGCGCCGTGATCTTGCCGGCTCCAATCTGGCGGTGCCGGCGGCGGTCGGGGAGGGGAGCCTGGACGGCTCTCCTTCTTACTGTGGCCGCCGGCTCGGCTGTCGTTCTGGAGCCGCCGCCGGCCGGGGCGAATCCGGTCCCCACGGTCTCCGAGGCCGCGGGAGCGCCGCTGCCGTTGTCGGGTCAGACCGCCCTGATAGTCATCGAGCCGGCCGAACGTTCGCTTCGAGTAAGTGTGATTCAGCGGCTGGCGACGGTGTCCGATCACGTGGTCCTCGGCACCAAGCAGGACCGCTTGGCGCTGCCCCTGCCGGAGATTTCGCCGCATCCCGTGCAAGCGCAGCCGGTCGAGTTCGTCGGCGGATGGCGCAGTCCGCGGGAGGCGAACGGGGTCATTACCGATGCCGTGCCCGCGCTCTTCACGACCGGGGAAATGGCGTATGCGTTCGTCTTCCAGCCTAGTGCGGCCACGGCGGCGCTCCGCTGGACGATGCCGTACGGAGCGGCCGACGTCGAGCTGCTCGCACCGGAGCACGGCATTCGGGTCTCGGGAGTGCGCCTGCGCGGCGGCGACGTGGTGACCGAGCGCGGCCGGCCCTACCGGCGGTGGTCCGCGGGGCCGATCGGTCCGGGCGAGGCGTTCGCGGTGCGCCTCGACGGTCTCCCCGCGCCGGAAGGGCGGTGGCCGGAAGTGGTCGCCGGCCTCTTCGCGGTCGTCCTTATCTCCGCGTTGGTCATGGCGCTGCGCCGGCGGCCGATGCCGCCACAGCCGGGAAGGGAGCCGGCGTGAATGGCGATGGTCGTGACCCGCGCGCCGGCGTGGATCGAGAGCATCGCGATTCCGGCTCCCGCACGGGCTCCGGAGATGACGCGCGCCTCCCTTGGACGGCTGTACCGGTCGCGGCCGAACGATACGTTCTGAGCGGCCGCGCCCGCGTTTGTTGAAAGGGCTTCGCGGGCTTTGTTATCATGAATGACGTGCGTCGAACACCGGACGGGTGGCTCGTGTGGGCGATGGGGGGCCTGATGCTCGCCGCCCTCTACGGGGCGTTCATCTACGCGCCGCGCGAGAGCATCATGGGCGATGTCCAGCGCATCTTCTACGTGCACCTGCCGCTGGCGTGGGTCGGGTTCGTCGCCTTCGGCCATTCCGCGTGGGCGGCCGTGCAGTATCTGCGAACCGCCCGGCGGGGCTGGGACGTCGCGAGCGCCGCGGCCGCGGAGATCGGCGTGCTGTTCGCGAGCCTCGTCATCATCACCGGCTCGCTGTGGGCGCGGCCCGTGTGGAACACCTGGTGGACCTGGGATCCGCAGCTCGTCACGTACCTGATTCTGTGGTTCATCTACGCGGGGTATTTGCTGCTCCGGGCCGCCGCCGGCGACGACGACCGCCAGCGCCGGATCGCCGCGGTCTTCGCGATCGTCGGGTTCGTCGACGTGCCGCTGGTGTGGTTCTCAGCCCGGTACCTCCGGGCGCTCTCGCCCGTGATCTTCACCTCCCACAGCGTCGGTCTGGCGCCGCAGATGGCGTGGGCGCTGCTCGTCGGCCTCGTCGCGTGGAGCGTCGTGTACGTCCTGCTGGTGCGGCTTCGGATCGGCCTCGGCGTGATGGAGGCGCAGGTCGAGGCGCTTGCGGACGACCGGGCGCGGACGGCATGACGTATCTCTTCTGGTCGTTCGCGGTGGTCTGGGCCGCGCTCTTCGTCTACGTGCGCGCGTTGATTCGCCGTGCGCGCGCCCTCGAGGACGAGGTGAAGCGGCTCGGCGGAGGCGCGGCGTGAGCGCCGCCGCCCGACCGCGCGGCGCGGGACGCCGCACGCTCGTCTTCGCCGGCGGCACGGTGCTCATCGTGCTGTCGCTGGCCTATCTCGTCTACGGCGGCATCCAACAGGGGGCGACCTACTGGGTGACGGTCGGCGAGCTGCGGCAGCGGGCGTCGTCGCTTCCGCCGCGGGTGCGCCTCGGCGGGACGGTCGCGGCGGGCACCGTACGCTGGGACGACGCGCACCGGCACCTGTCGTTCGTAATCACCGACGGCGCGTCCACGCTGCCGGTGCGCTACACGGGCGTCGTGCCCGACATCTTCGCCGAAGGTCGGCAGGTGGTGGTGGAGGGCGGCATCGCGCGGGACGGTGCCTTCGACGCGACCACGCTGCTGGCGAAGTGCCCGACGAAGTACAACCCGGCGGATCCCAAATCCCCGCGGTGAGGCGTGGCTAGCCTCGGCCGGTTCGCTCTCCTCGGCGCGCTCGCTCTGACCTTGTACGCCATCGCCGGAGCGACGGTCGGCGCGCGCGCCCGCCGCGCGGAGTTCGTCGCGAGCGCGGTCCGGGCCCTCGGCGGGTCCGCGGCGATGCTCGGCGCGGCCGCGATTGTACTCTGGTACGCGCTCGCGACCCGCGACTACACCTTCCAGTACGTCGCCGCGCACGTCAATGACGCACAGCCGTTCATCTACGATCTGACGGCCTTCTGGGGGGGTATGGAAGGCTCGCTGCTGCTGTGGGCCCTCGTGCTGGCCGGCTACTCGCTGCTGGCCCTCCGGGCGGTCGGTCGCACGCAGCCTGCGCTGGTTCCCGGGATGGTCGTGGTGCTCGGCGGCGTGGCAGCCTTCTTTCTCGTGATGCTGACCGCGGTCGCGTCGCCGTTCACGACCGTGCCGTTCCCGCCGGCCGACGGAGCAGGCATGAACCCTCTGCTGCTCAATCCCTGGATGGCGATCCATCCCCCGACGTTGTATCTCGGCTACGTCGGTCTGACGGTGCCGTTTGCGATCGTCATGGCGGCCCTCGGGTCCGGGCACGCCGCCGACGGCGGCGTGCTGCTGGCTCGGCGCTGGATGGTCTGGGCATGGTACTGCCTCAGCATGGGGTTGTGGTTCGGCGCGAAATGGTCGTACGTCGTGCTCGGATGGGGCGGGTACTGGGCGTGGGACCCGGTGGAGAACGCCGCCTTGATGCCGTGGCTTGTCGCGACCGCCTTCATTCACTCGGTGATGATTCAGGAACGCCGCGAGATGCTGAGCCGCTGGAACGTCGTGCTCGTGATCCTCGCGTTCGGCCTGTCGATCTTCGGCACGTTCCTCACCCGCAGCGGCGTGCTGAGCAGCGTGCACTCGTTCACGCAGTCGTCGCTCGGCACGCTGTTCCTCGTGTTTCTCGCCGGGACCCTGATCGCGGCGTTTGCCGTCGCGGCGTGGCGGTGGGACGCCCTGCGCGGCCGGTACGAGCTCGACGCGGCGCTGTCGCGGGAGAGTGCGTTCGTCCTCAACAACGTGCTGTTTCTCGCGATTGCGCTGGCGGTGTTCCTCGGCACGGTCTTTCCCGTCATCTCCGAAGTACTGACGGGCCGGCGCATCAACGTCGGCCCGCCGTTCTTCGACCACGTCGTCCCGCCGCTTGCCGCGGGCCTCCTGGTGCTGATGGGCGTAGGACCGCTGCTCGCCTGGCGCCGCTCCTCGGCGGAGCACCTACGCCGCAACTTCCTGGCGCCGGGCGCCGCGGGCGTGGCCGTCGCCGGGGTGCTGCTCGGCGCGGGCATGCGGGCGTCCGGGCCGGTTCTCGTCTTCGCGCTCGCCGGCTTTGTGGCGGGCACGATTGTCCTCGAATTCGCCCGCGGGATGCGCGTCCGGCAGTCGCTGCGCGGCGAGGCGGCGCCGCGGGCGTTCGTGGCGCTCATCGCGCGCAACCGCCGGCGCTACGGCGGCTACATCGTGCACTTCGGGATGCTGCTCCTGCTCTGCGGCGTGACGGGTTCGTCCGTCTTCGCGACGCAGCGCGTGGCGACGCTCGCACCGGGTGAGAGCGCGGCGGTCGGACCGTACCGGGTGCGCTACGAGGGCCTCGGACAGGCGACCGCGCACGGCGCGCTCGTCGTCGGCGCGCGGCTCCGCGTCTTCGACGGGGCGCGGGACCTCGGCCCGCTCACCGCCGCGCGCAACTTGTATCTCAACGGCCGCGACTCGACGAGCGAGGTGGCCCTGCGCAGCACGCCGCGGGACGACCTGTACATCACGCTCGTCGGTTGGGCGGCGGACGGGCGGGCGACGCTGCGGCTGCTCGTCAACCCGCTCGTGATGTGGATGTGGGCCGGCGGCCTTGTCCTCAGCGTCGGCGCGATCATCGCGATGCTGCCGGAGGCGCGTCCGGGGCCGGCGGTGGTGACGGTGCCGGCGCGCCTCGTCGGGACCGCCGGACGGTGACCGCGGCGATCGCGGTCGCGCTCGCCGCCGTGGCAGCGTGGTACGTGCTCGCGCCGCTCTGGCGCCGCAGGGAGGGCGCCGGGGACGGCGTCGTGTTCGACGAGCGTCCGCGGCTTCTGCGGGAGCGCGAGGCGGCCCTGCGGACGCTCCGTGACCTCACGCTTGACCACGCCACCGGCAAGATGAGCGACGCGGACTACGAGTCGCTGCGGGCTCGGCAAGAGGCCGTGGCGATCGACGCGCTACGGCGCCTGGACGCGATGGGCGCGCGGTGACGTTGGTCGCGGTCCTTGCCGCCGCGGTCATCGCGGCCGCGGGCGTTCCCGGCCGGGCCCCGGCCGCGCCGCCGGCGGGGCCGGGGCCCGGCGACGCGAGCGGCGTCATCCGCGGGCGGGTCATCGACCGGACGGCGCCCGCGCATCCCGTCGCGGGGCAACTCGTGCGCCTGGAGATCGTCGAGCGCGGAGCGTCGTCCGAGCGGCAGACGCGGACCGGCGCGGACGGCGCCTACGTTTTCTCGGGCCTGCCGGTCGGCGGCCTAAAGATCTTCCTCCTGACCACCGACTACCAGGGCGCCACATACGAAGGGGCGCAGCGCATCGTGCTCACCGCGGACGCCCCGGCGCGCGACCTGCCGTTGACCGTCTACGAAGCGGGCGCGGACCGCCGCGCGCTGCGCGGCGCGCTCCTTTTCGCCGTGGTGGACGTCGTACCCGGGGCGCTGCGCGTGACGACGGTGGAGCAGGTGCGGAACCCCACCGACCGCACGGTCGTGGCCACCCCCGCGGACCCGCTGGCGTTCCCGCTGCCGGCCGGAGCCGGTGCGGTGCAGCCGCTCGACGGCTGGCGCGACCCGCACACGGAGGACGGCCGGATCACCGACACGCGCGCGATCCTCCCCGGCACGGCCCAAGTCACCTATGCCTACCAGGAACGTCCGCGGAGCGGTGACGCGGCGCTCGCGTGGACGCTGCCCTTCGGCGCGGCGCGCGTCGAGATTCTAGTGTCGGACACCGACATTCGCGTCGCAGCGGACGGACTCCGTCCCGCAGACCCGGTCACGACATCGGGACGGCGGTACGTCCACTGGTCGGGCGGTTCGGTCGGGGCCGGGCAGGCCGTGTTGGTCCGTTTCTCCGGCCTACCGGCCGGCGAGGACCGGTGGCCCGGAGCGGTCGCCGCGGCGCTGGCGGCCGCGCTGGCGGCGGGGCTCGGCGTCGCTCTGCGGCGGTCGGCGGCGAAGACGCGCGTCCCGGCCTCGAGCGCCTCCTGAACCGACGCAGACCCGGGAAGGGGAGCCGCGCGACCGCGTGGAAAGAAAATTCCCCGCGCACATTTCGCCACAAGCGGCCGTGCGTTCATGCAGGGCATGGAGGAGCGCGAATCCGCATGTCCACCGGGTTTTGGGGACGGCGTGCACCCGCGGCGTTGGCCGTGCTTGCGGCCGCGTTGGTCGCCGCCGGTTGCCAGGGCCGGGTCGGGATGACCGGCGCCACGGTCGGCCTGAGCCTGCCCCCAACCCAATACGTCGAGATCCCGCTCGTCACGGATGAGAACGAACGGCCTATCGTCCCCGACGCGATCGAAGGCAAGAAGGTGTTTGATGCCAACTGCGCCGTCTGCCACGGTCCCAAAGGCGACGGCAACGGGCCGATGGCGGCAACGCTGACCGCCCCGGACAAGGACGTGCTGACGGCCTTGCTCGGCGTGTTTCATCTCGAACTGCACCGGCCGCCGCTGCCGAGCAAGCCGGTCAACTTCCACAACCGTGACCTCGAGGCGGTCGTCAGCCCGGCGATCATGTACGAGACGGTCACCGGCGGGCGGCCCCACACCGCGATGCCCGCGTTCGGGCCGGCGGCGTCGTTCGGCGCGAACAAGGCCCAGGACCTGACGAACGCCGAGCGCTGGGACGCGAACGCGTACGAGATGATGTTTCGCACGAGCCCCGAGGAGCTCAGCGCGGCAAAGCAGCTCTACGACCAGCAGTGCGCGGCGTGCCACGGTGTGAACGGCGACGGCCGGGGCCCCCGCGGCGCGGAGATGGCCGGGCAGCTGTGGTCGTGGGCGCGGCACGAGGGCCCCGGCATCTTCACCGATCCGAACCAGATGGTGCAGCGCAACCCGAGCGAGCTGAGTAACGCGATCCTCGACGGTCACGGGCTGATGCCGTCGTTCCGTGGCAAGCTGACCAAGCAACAGCTCGACGGGCTGGTGGACTACGTCTACACGTTCTTCTACAAGCATCCGCCCATCAAGTGACCCCGACCTCGCGGAACGGGACAGCGGCGCAGTATGATGACGCTGGGGGCACTAGGAGGCGAGTGAGGCGATGAAGTTCGATCGGCGGCGGTTGCTGAAGACGCTCACGGCGATCCCGATCGTCGGGGGCATTCTGGCGATCCTGTCGCCGCTGCTGCGGTTCCTGAAGCCCAACGTTGGTCCGTTCCAGATCGACCTGACGAAGCGCGACACGCCGTCCGGCGGCGCGCAGATCGTCGGCTCCACGGCGTCGCTCCAGAAGCCGTGGGACTACTTCTACTTCACGTACATCCAGTCGTACCCTCAGTACGACGTGGACGGGGCCAAGAAGGCCAACATCGCCGGCGTGGCGCTCAAGCTGCCCCAGAAGGTCAAGTTCGTCAACGCCTCGGGATACGTCGGGTACGACGGCGAGACCGACGTCGTGCTGTTTCAGCGGATCTGTCCACACCTCGGCTGCATCTTCAACTTTATTCCGGACTGGCACGAAGTCACGGCCGGGTACGGCGGCTTTGTGCCGCCGAGCTGGGAGAAGCACTCGCTGATGGCGTGCCCGTGCCACCTCAGCATCTACGACCCGCTGTATCCGAACGATCCAGGCAACGTGATCTCGGGGCCCGCGCCGCGCGGCGCCCGCTACTTCAAGTTCGAAATCAAGGGCCAGGACATCACCGTCACGGGCGCGGAGACGGGCGGGATCGCGCAGTGCCCGCAGCCCGGCCGCGTGGAGGCCTAGCGCGTGGAGGCGATGCTGGCCAACCTCAAGGAGTGGCTGCACGACCGCAAGCAGCATCTCGACCTGTTCGACGAAACCAAGACGGCGCAGCAGGACAACCCGCTGTACATCGTCGGCGGGCTCGTCTGGCTGACCTGGATGATCGTCATCGTTTCCGGCATCATCCTGATGGTCTGGTACATTCCGACGACCACCGGCGCCTACCGCTCGATCATGCACCTGACGGAAGACATCCCGTTCGGCTGGCTCGTGCGCGGCTTCCACAAATACGGCGCGGACATGCTGGTCATTTCGATCACGATCCGCATCTACCGCATGTACTTTGCCGGCGAGTACAAGAAGCCGGGCGAACTGTCGTGGATGATCCTTTTCGCGTCGCTGGTGCTCGCGATGATCTCGGGCATCACCGGCTACGCGCTGATCTGGAACCAGCGGGCGTTTTGGGCGGCCAAGACGGTCCTGACCGTGCCCACGTACTACGACGAGATTCCCGGTGTCGGGCAGACCGGCATCGGGCACGCGATCGCCTACATCTTTCTCGGCGGTCCGGCGCTCGGGCAGCCGACGCTGACCCGGTTCTACGCAATCCACTACGGAATCTCGATCGTCTTCGCGATTCTGGCGGAGATCTTCTTCTACCGGACGCGCCGGCGGCGCCTCAATCTCTCGTTCTTCACGATCGGTCTGATACTCGCGTTCCTGACGTACGTGAGCTTCGATCAGCTCACGGCGATGGGACGGTGGGCCAACCCGAACCGGACTCCGCTGCCGATCCTCTCGGACTGGTACTTCCTCGCGCTGTACCAGCTCGTGAAGTACATGCCGCCGCTCTGGGCCGGCATCGCGCCGGGCCTGCTGATCGGCTACGGCATGATCGTGCCGTTCCTCGACCGGACCAAGGAGACGCGGCCGCTCGAGCGTCCGTTCTTCTTCGTCGTCGGCGCGTACGCGCTCGCGCTCTTCATCGGGTTCACGACGCTGATCATGCTTAACATCGCGGTCATCAGCCGGGACCCGCCGATCATTCTGGCGGTGACGATCGTTGTGCTGTCGTTTGCCTTTATCTGGGAAATGGTGCACCGGCGCCGTAAGGCGCAGGCCGCCGCAGCCCGCCGCCCGGTGCCCGCCGGCCGCCCGGCGGCCGCGTCCTGAGCATGTCCAGGCGCAAGCTGACGTTTTGGGCGCTCTTGATCGTCGCGACGCTCGCGTTGAGCCAGTTCCTCGCGGCGTGGCGCGACTGGCGCGCGGCGCCGACGCTCGACCACGCCTCCGCGGCGCTCGTGCTCGGACTCGGCCTCCTCGCGGTGATGGGCTGGCTCGGGTTTCTGCTGTACGAGGTGGACCGGGCGGCCGGCCGGATCCGCCACCATGTCGGCGTGTACGAGTGGGTGATCGCGATGAAAAAGGGCGCGGCCCGATGACCGAGCGCGAGTCGCGCTACGGCGGCTGGATCCTGATCCTCTCGCTCGTGAGCTTGGCCGCGGTCGTGGCGATCGCCTGGGGCGAGCTCGCGGGGCAGCGGCTCGTCGGCGGCGTCGCCGTCGGTGTGATCCTGCTGGCGTACTCGTTCATTCTCCTATTTCTGAGAAAGGGAGGATTCACGGGTGTATAGCCGGGCGCTCGCCCGTCTCCTGGATTGGACGCTCCGGCTGGACGTGGCGATCAACCGCGTCTACCCCGAGGACTTCAATCCACTGTACTATACCGGGGGCCTGTCCAACCTGTTCCTGACGATCCTGGTGCTGTCCGGCATCTTCCTGTTCCTGTACTACATCCCGTCCTTCAACGACGCGTACATCTCGGTGCAGTTCATCACGAACCAGGTTCCGTACGGCCAGATCATCCGCGGCGTCCATCGGTACGCCGCCGACGGCTTCATGATCGCGGTGCTGCTGCACTTCTTCCGCAACTGGTTCACAGACCGGTTCCGCTTCTCGCGCGACGAGCCGTGGATCAGCGGCATGATGCTGTTGCTGTTCACCGGGTTCCTCGGCGTGACCGGTTACGTGCTGGTGTGGGACGAGCGCAGCCAGCTGATCGTCGCGCTGACCGGGCGCACGCTGGGCGCGGTGCCGTGGGTCGGCGGGTGGCTGCAGAACGAGTGGCAGGGGAGCGCCGGCATCTCCAACCTGCTGCTCCCGCGCATGCTCTATCTGCACGTCGGGCTCGCGGTCCTCCTGTACATCCTGCTGTGGTGGCACTACGTGCGCATCCGGCACCCGAAGGTGTGGCCGCCGGCGGTCTGGACGCTGTTCTCGCTCGGCCTGGTCTTTCTTTTGACCGGCCTGCTGCCGGCGGCGAGCCAGCCGGCCGCGCGCCCGGATGCCGTGCCGCAGGCGCTCGCCGTGGACTGGCTCTTCCTGCTGCCGTACGTGGGCCTCAAGGTGCTGTCGCCGGTCGTCCTGGTGGCGCTGGCCGTCGTTATCGTGGTGTACGGCCTGTACATTCCGTACCAGCTGCCGGAGACGCCCTCGGCGCTCGGCATCCGCGACTCCGGGATCGCGCAGGTGGTCGACGCGAATTGCACGGGCTGCGAGTTGTGCTACTACGATTGTCCGTACAACGCGATCGTGATGACGCCGAGCCCGCACCCGGGCGTCACGAAGGCGGCGCAGGCCCGGAAGCTGTTCGCGGTAGTGTTGGAATCGCGGTGCGTCGAGTGCGGCATCTGCATCGGCGCGTGCCCGTTCGAGGCGCTCGAGCTGCCGCGGATGCTTGAACGCGACGTTCAGGAGAAGGTGGTGGCGGCATGCCGGAGCTAGCGCGGCAGCCGGGTCGCCCGCGCATCGTCGGGTTCCTGTGCGATTTCGCCGTCGACGCGTCGTCGTTGATGGACGCCGACGGGACGATGCGGGATGCGCCGAACGTCAAACTGATCAAGGTGCCGTGTTCCGGCTTCATCCGGCCCGCCTGGCTGGAGTTCGCGCTGCGCAACGGCGCGGAAGGGGTGTTCGTCTGCGGCTGTCCGCTCGGCGACTGCTTCAACCGCCTCGGCAACAACCTGATCGGGGACCGGGTCGTGCAGCTGCGGCGGCGGTTCGAGCGGCAGAAAATCCATCCCGACCGTATTGCGGCGATCTACTTCGGGTTGCACGATCAGAAAGAGTTTGTCGCCGGGGTGAAGGCGTTCAGCGACCGCGTCGCGCAGCTGCCCGGGCCCGTGGTCCCGGCGCCGCGCGCGCCCGGCGGTGGTCCGACCCGTCCCCAGGCGCGGCCGGCCGGCCGGGGCGCAGAGCAGGCCGCCCCGGCGCCCGAGGCTCAGGAGGAATCGTGATGGCAGAGCACCGGCCTGCAGCGGCTTCCGGCGCGGCGGGCGGCGCACGCGCGGGTCAGCGCGACGCCGGCGCGCCTCCGTCCCAGAGCAGCATCTATTGGCGCTACTTGATCTTCTGGCTGTTGTTCTTTGTGCTCGTCTATTTCGTCACGCTCTACGGTATCGTCGCCGAAGCCTAGACTCGTGGCCGCCGTACGGAGGCCCGGGGCCCTGGAGGCGCCGCCGTGACGCAGGTCGTGGCCCTGGAACGGATCTATGCGCCCGTGCGTCGCGACTTGGACGCGCTGGAGCGTGTGTTCCGCGCGGAACTCTCCACCGAAGACGCTTTCGTCGGCGAACTGGTGACCCACGTGCTCGCGAGTCGCGGCAAACTGCTGCGGCCCGCGCTCGCCTGCCTCTCGGCCGTGGCGTCCGGCGGCTCCGCGGCGCCCGACCCGGACCGGCTCGGCGTCGCCGGGGCCGTCGAGCTGATCCACGTCGCCTCGCTCATCCACGACGACGTCATTGACGCCGCGGATCTGCGGCGCGGCCAGGCCTCGGTGAACGCGGTATGGGGGAACCAGGTCGCGGTGCTGCTCGGCGACTTTCTCTTCGCGAAAGCGTTCCACATCCTTGCGCGGATCCGCACCGAGGGTGTCGCGGCCGCGATGGCGGCGGCGACGGTGCGCATGGCGAAAGCCGAGATTATCCAGATCAAGCACGGCAATACGCCGCACACCGACGAGGGAATCTACTACGGCATCATCGACGGCAAGACTGCGGCGCTGACCGAGGCCGCCTGCCGGTGCGGCGCCGTGACGGCCGGGGCGCCGGCGGATGCCACCGCCTCCCTCGCGGTCTTCGGCCTCGAGTGGGGCCTGGCGTTCCAGATCACGGACGACGCCCTCGACCTGACGGCGACCGCCGACCACGTCGGCAAGCCGATCGGGAGCGACATTCAGACCGGCAAGGTGACGCTGCCCATCATCTTCGCGCTGCGGGATGCGTCCGCGGCGGACGCGCGGCGCCTGCGCGAGATCCTCGACGCCGACGGGAGCCGCGCGCGGCCCGAGGCGGCCGCCCTGGCGCTGTCCGCGGCGGGACTGTCCGCGGGGCCCGAATCCGGACGCCCCCCGGCCGCGCCGCCGTCCCTCGACGAGGTCCAGGCCATTCTCGCCAGGACAGGCGCGATCGAGCGGGCGCTGGCCGTGGCGCGCGATCGTGCGCAGCGCGCGGCGCGTGCCCTCGACGGCCTGCCGCCGTCCGCGGCGCACGACAGCCTCGCCGCCCTTGTGGAGTTCGTGACCGTCCGGACCCGATGACGCGGGAACGCGTCTGTCTCCCCCGGCGTTTGTAGTGTATAATTCAGAGAGTCGAGCCGGAGGTGCACCATGGGTCCCAAGTTCTGGGAACTGATCATTGTGCTGGCGATCGTCATCCTGCTGTTTGGCCCGAGCCGGCTCGCGGGCCTGGGCGGCGCGGTCGGCAAGGCGATGCGGGAATTCAAGGAAGCGACGAAGCCGGAGGAGCCGAAGTCCCCGCCGGCCGGCCAGGGCGGCGGCGCAGGCACCAAGGCCTAAGCGATCGCGACGGCGCGTCCGGCGGGCGCCGGATGCCGAGGCGGACAGGCAAGGCGGGAGCGGCGGCGCGCCGCTCCTGTTTCGTTGGCGGGCCCCGGCGCACGAGGTGAAGGGTGGCGAGAGCGGCAAAGCGAACGTCGCGCGAACCGTGGTGGATCCTGGTCGTGGTCATCATCGCCGGCGCGATGCTCGGCAGCGTGATCGCGGACTCCCTCGGACAGTTCACCTACCTCGCGCCGCTCGGACACTCCGTCGCCGTCGGCGTCGATCCGCCGGTGACCCTCGACCTGCGCGTGCTCACGCTGACGCTCGGTTTCGTGATTCGATTGAACCTGGCCACGGTGCTTGGTATAATCGCGGCGATATACGTGTTCCGGTTGCTGTAGGCGTAAGGCACCGAGGGGGTGGAGTGTGCCCGGTAGGGCGCCGGCTCCGCCCCGTTTGTGTATGCGCGGCACGACGCAGGAGGACGGCCCTGGCGCGCATCAGGGATCTGCCGGACGAGCTGCGGCCGCGGGAACGGCTGCTGCGGCACGGCGCGGACGCGCTCAGCGCGGCAGAGCTCGTCGCGGTCCTGCTGCGGACGGGCTCGCCGACGCGAAGCGCCGTGGACGTAGCGGCGGATCTGATCGGGCGCCACGGCAGCCTGGCGCGGCTGGCCGCGGCGGGCGTGCGGGAATTGCGGGACGTGGACGGTGTCGGCGAGGTGAAGGCCCTCAACCTTCTCGCCGCCTTCGAGCTCGGTCGGCGCCTCGGCACCTTGCCCGCGCGGCAGCGGCCGCGCATCGAGGGGCCCGCCGACGCCGCGCGCCTGGTGATGGGGCGTCTCAGGTTCGCGGAAGCGGAGCGGTTTCTCGTGCTGCTGCTGAACACGCGGCACGAGGTGCTGGACACGGTGGAGGTGACGCGCGGGGGATTGGCGAGTTCGCCGGTCCATCCGCGCGAGGTGTTCAAGCCGGCGGTGCGGGAGGGCGCCGCCGCGGTCATTTTGGTCCACAATCACCCGTCGGGGGATCCCGCGCCGAGCCGGGCCGATTTGGCGGTCACGGCCCGCCTCTGTCGCGCGGCGACGGTCATGGGCATCCCGGTGCTGGACCACATGATCATCGGCGACGGCCGGTGGGTGAGCCTGCGGGAGCGCGGGGTGGTCTTCGAAGGGCCGCTGTCTGCCGACGCCTAACCTGGGCACAATAAGGAAGGCGTGGCCGGCCCCGGCACCAGACGGGGGAGGAGTGTGAGGGGAGTGCTCAACGGACTACTGACCCGGTTCACCCGGGACATGGGGGTCGACCTCGGTACCGCCAATACGCTCGTCTACGTTCGGCGGGAGGGCATTGTCCTGCGCGAGCCCTCGGTCGTCGCGCGCCGCGTGGACGGCGGAGAGGTGCTGGCGGTTGGCGACGAGGCCAAGAAGATGATCGGCCGGACGCCGGGCGACATCGTGGCCACCCGGCCGCTGCGCGACGGCGTAATCGCGGACTTCGACACGACGGCGTCGATGCTGGGGTACTTCATCCGCCGCGGGTCGCGGGGCCGCAGCCTGATGCGGCCCCGCGTGATCGTCGGGATTCCGAGCGGCGTCACGGAGGTCGAAAAGCGGGCGGTGATCGACGCGACGCTGCAGGCGGGTGCCCGCGAAGCCTATCTGATCGAAGAACCGATGGCCGCGGCGATCGGCGCCGGCCTGCCGGTCTCAGAGCCGGTGGGCAGCATGGTCGTCGACGTCGGCGGTGGAACCACGGAGGTCGCCGTCATCGCGCTCGGCGGCATCGTCACCGCGCGCAGCATCCGGATCGCCGGCGACGAGATGGACGAGGCGATTATCCAGTACGCGCGCAAGGCGTACAACCTCCTGATCGGCGAGCGGACCTCCGAGGACATCAAGATCAAGATCGGCTCCGCATATCCGCAGAAGGACGAGCAGTCCATCGAAGTGCGGGGCCGCGACCTGGTCTCGGGCCTGCCGCGTACCGTGCGCATGACCGGCAGCGAGATCCGCGAGGCGATGGCCGAGCCGATCGCGGCGATCGTCGAGGCGGTGAAGATGACGCTCGAGCGCACCCCGCCCGAGCTCGCCGCGGACATCGTGGACCGCGGGATCATCATGGCCGGCGGCGGCTCGCTGCTGCGCGGCCTCGACCGGCTGCTCAGCGAGGAGACCGGCATGCCGGTGATGCTGACGGAGGATCCGCTCAGCAGCGTCGTCCTCGGCACCGGCCGCGCGCTCGAGGAAATCGAAACGCTCAAGAAGGTGCTCATCACGAGCAAGAAGATGTAGCGTGTTTCCGTCGCCCGCACTCGCCCGCCGCCGGCTCCTCGTGTGGAGTCTGCTCTGCATCGTCGCCCTCGTGATCCTCACGGCGCAGATGCGGTCCCCGGACGGGCGGCGGATCGGCTGGCTCGGCACCGCGCTCGAGGCCGTGCTGGCGCCGCCGGCAGTGGCGCTCGCCAAGGTGAGCGGCGCGTTTGCCGACGCGTGGGGTTTCATCTCCGAAATCGGTACCCTCCGGACCGAAAACCAACGTCTCTCCGCCGAAGTCGCGCGGCTGCGCGAAGAGAATGCACGCCTCAGGCCCGACGCCCAGGAGAACGGGCGCCTGCGTGCCCTCCTCGGGTTCAAGCAGCAACTGCCGTACCGCTCGCTCGCGGCGCGGATCGTCGGCCGCGACCCCAGCCAGTGGTTCAGCACGGTCCTCGTCGACCGCGGCGCGTCCGAGGGCGTCGCGCGGGACGATCCCGTGATCACGAGCGACGGCGTCGTCGGCCACGTCATCGAGACCGCGGGTTCGTGGGCGCGCGTGCTGCTCGTTGCCGATCCCCGCAGCGCGGTGAGCGTGGTGTTGGACCGGTCCCGCGAGGCGGGCGTCGTGGTCGGGCAGGGCCAGACCGATCTCAAGGTGACGTATCTGTCGCGCGAGGCCGACGTGCGGGCGGGCGACCTTCTCCTGACCTCGGGACTCGGCCCGATCTACCCGAAAGGGCTGCCGGTCGGCAGGATTGTGAGCGTCTCGCGCGCGACGATGTTCCAGGACGCGGTCGTGCGGCCGACGTCCGACCTCGGGCACCTCGAGGACGTCCTCATTGTGCTGCGCCGGGGGCCTGGCGGCTGATGCGCTTCCTCGTCTACGCCGTCTGCGCGGCGGCCGGCACGGTCCTCCAGACCGCGTGGCTGACGTACCTGCCGCTGTTCGGCGGCATCGCGGATCCGCTCGTGCCGCTCGTCATGACGGTCGGGCTTCTCCACGGCTCCGAGGAAGGGGCGGTGGTCGGGGCCGGTATCGGCTTGTTCCACGACGTGATGTCGGGGTCGCCGCTCGGGCTCGGCATGGCCGCGGGGGTGTGCGTCGGGTTCGCCGCGGGACTCGGCGAGCGCAACCTGTCGCTCGAGAGCGCGTGGCTGCCGGCCGCCGGCGGGGCGCTCGTCTCGGTGCTCGCCGGCGCCGTGACGCTGATCGGGGCGCATCTCGTCGGGGTCGCGCCGCAGCCGCTGCCCGAAGCCGCGCGCGCCGTGCTCGGGAGCGCGTGCTATAATGGCGTCATCGCCGTGCCTATTTTCCACGGACTGCGCCGGCTGGACACCGCGGTTGTCCGGCTGTACGAGCGGTCTCACCCCGCGTAATCATGGACCGGGACGCTTTCGAACGCCGCCTCGCCGCGATGGTTGTGGTTGTCGCGGCGATGCTGGCCGTCCTCGTTGTCCGCCTCTGGCAGGTTCAGATCGTCCAGGGCGACTACTACCTCAAGCTGTCTGAAGAAAACCGGCTGCGGGTGACGCCGCTTGCGGCGCCCCGGGGCGCGCTCGTCGACCGCCGCGGCCGCACGCTCGTCGCCAACCGCCCCGCGTTCACGGTGGCGCTCCTGCCGCTCGAGGTGCGCCACCCGCGTGCGGAGGCCCAGGCGGTCGGCAAGATCCTCGGCATGGACCCGGCGGACATCCTGACGCGCCTTGCCGCCGGACGCGACCGCCCGTTCGAGCCGGTCCGCCTCAAGCGCGATGTGCCTAAAGAGATCATCGGGGCGATCGAGGAGGGCCAGATCGACCTGCCGGGCGTCCTGGTCGAGGTCGAGCCGGTCCGCCAGTACGTCTACAAGACGCTGGCGGCGCAAATCTTCGGGTACGTCGGCGAGATCAGTGATCAGGAACTGAAACGCCTGCATTCGGCCGGGTACGAGATGGGCGACCTGATCGGCAAAGAAGGCATCGAAGAGACCTACGACGCCTATATCCGCGGCCGGAACGGCCAGCTACAGGCCGAGGTCGACGCGCAGGGCCGGATGGTTCGCGCGCTGGGCACCGTGCCCGCCGTTCCGGGCGACGAGGTCGTCCTCGGCATCGACCTTGCCGTGCAGCAGGTCGCCGAGGCCGGACTCGGCGATCGGCCGGGCATCGTCGTGGCGATGGATCCGCGGGACGGAACGATCGTCGCGATGGTCAGCCATCCCGCGTTTGATCCGAACGTGTTTTCGGGCGGCATCAAGGCGAGCGATTGGAACGCGCTCCTCAAGGACCCGGCGCGTCCGCTGCTCGACCGCGTGATCCAAGGCGCGTACCCGCCCGGCTCCGTGTTCAAGGTCGTCACGGCGTCGGCGGCGCTGCAGATGGGGCTCGTGACGCCCGACACGGGCTTCTACTCGCCGGGATACTACAACCTCGGCGGCTGGACGTTCCACGAGTGGAAGGCGCTCGGCCACGTCAACTTCATCGACGCGATCGCCCAGTCGTGCGACGCCTGCTTCTACGACCTGGCCCGCCGCGCCGGCCCGAACGCCGTCGCCAAGTTCGCGCGGACGTACGGCCTCGGTTCGCCGACGGGCGTGGACCTGCCGAACGAGGGCGACGGCGTCATCCCCGACCCGGCGTGGAAGAAGCGCGCCTGGAAGCAGGACTGGTTCGGCGGGGACACGCTCAACATGGGCATCGGCCAGGGCTATGTGCTCACGACGCCGCTGCAGATCGCGCGCATGATGGCCGCGGTCGCCAACGGCGGTACGCTCGTCACGCCGCACGTCGTGACCGAAATCCGGACGCCCGGGGGCCGCAGCGTGGCCCGGATCGCGCCACCGCCCGGGGGCCGCATCGACGTGACCCAGCACACGCTCGACATCGTGCGCGAAGGGTTGACGGCGGTGGTGGAGCGGGGCACCGGCACCGCGCTTCAGATGCCCGGCTTTACCGCGGCCGGCAAGACGGGCACCGCGGAAGCGTCGCACGGCAAGCCGTATGCGTGGTTTGCCGCGTACGCGCCGGCCGACGCGCCGCGGCTCGTCGTCGTGGCGATGGTGGAGAACGCCGGTTTCGGCGCCGAGAACGCCCTGCCGGTCGTCAAGCAGGTCTTCCAAGCATGGCTCGCCGAGGAGCAGGGACGCACGGTCCCCGCACCGCCGAGTCAGCCGGCGCCGCCGGGCGCCGCGCCCGCCGATCCTCGGGAGATAACCGGCCGGTGAGCATCGGACTCGACCGCCGGGTCGTTCGCTACCTCGATCCGTATCTGCTCGGCTCGACGCTGTTGCTCTGCCTCTTCGGCCTTGTGATGGTGTACAGCACGACGCACTACGGGCCGCACCCGCTGGTGTACGTGCGCAGTCAGGTGCTGCACCTCGTCGTCGGCGTGGTGATCGCGGGGGGCATTCTCGCCGTCGATTACCGCTCGTTCGCGTCCGGCGCGCGCGCGCTCTACATTGTAAACCTGGTGCTGCTCGCGGCCGTCCTCGTCGCCGGCCGGTCGAGCCTCGGCGCGCAGCGGTGGATCCCGCTCGGGCCGCTCGGTCAGTTCCAGCCGTCCGAGTTCGCGAAGCTCGCGATCGTCGTCACCCTCGCGCGACACCTCACCGACCGGCCGGGGCCGTACGAGTCGGTCCGCGACCTGCTGCCATTCCTCGCGCACATCGCGATCCCGATGATCCTGATTTTTCGGCAGCCCGACCTCGGCACCGCGATGGTCTACGGCGCGATCTTCGCCGGCATGCTCTACGCCGGCGGGGCGCGGCGGCGCGACCTCGCGCTCATCGGCGTCGCGGGCGCGGCGGTGACGCCGCTGGCCTGGCACATCCTGAAGGCGTATCAGCGCCGGCGGCTTCTGTCGTTCCTCGACCCCTCGCTCGATCCGCTCGGATCGGGGTACGGCATCATCCAGTCGAAGATCGCCGTCGGCAGCGGTCTGCTGTGGGGCAAGGGACTGTTCGCGGGCACCCAGAACGTGCTGCAGTTCGTGCCGGAGCACCACACCGACTTCATCTTCTCGGTCGTGGGCGAGGAGCTCGGGTTCATCGGTTGCGTGGCGCTGCTCGCGCTGTTCTACGTGTGGCTGGTGCGCGGCGTGCGCACGGCGTCGGTCGCGCGCGACCGGTTCGGCGCGCTCGTCGCGGTGGGGATCGTGTCCATGGTCGCCTTCCACGTCTTCGTCAACGTCGGGATGACGGTCGGGATCATGCCGATCACCGGCATTCCGCTGCCGTTCATCAGCTACGGCGGCAGCGCCCTCATGACGATGATCTGGGCGGTGGCGCTGCTGCTGAACGTCGGGATGCGTCGGCAGAAGATTCTCTTCTAGCACTGGAGCGGGAATGGCCAAAGAGATCATCGCCAACGTCGAACCGTTTGAAGTGCGCGTGGCCGTCGTCGAAGACGGCGTCGTCGTCGGTATCCTGATCGAGCGCGGCGAGCCGCTGGCCGGCAACATCTACAAGGGCCGCGTGGCGAGCGTACTGCCGGGCATGGAGGCCGCGTTCGTGGACGTCGGGCTCGACCGCAACGCGTTCCTGCACCTCTCTGACATCCGCACCCGCCGCATCACCGCGTTCGGCGCGACCGAGGAGATCGAGGACCACATCGGCCGGGGTGCGGCGATCGCCGAGCGGGTGCGCGTCGGTCAGGAGATCCTCGTGCAGGTCACCAAGGAGCCGCGCGGCAGCAAGGGGGCGCGGGCGACAACCTACGTGGCGCTGCCGGGGCACTACCTCGTGCTTACGCCGACCGTGCCCGGCATCGGCGTCAGCCGCAAGATCGGCGACGAGCAGGAGCGGCGACGCCTCCGCGCGATCGCCGACCGCCTCCGGCCCGAGGGCATGGGGCTCATCGTGCGGACCGCCGCGGAAGGCGTGGCGGAGAAGGACCTCGCCGACGACGTCCGCTTTCTGCTGCAGTTGTGGGGCGGCGTCGCCGGCCGCGCGCGCGACGCCCGCGCGCCGGCGCTCCTCTATCAGGACCTCGGCCTGATCCGCCGGGTCGTGCGCGATCTCTTCACCGGCGAGGTCCAGCGTTTTGTGCTCGACTCGCCGGACGAATGGCGGCGGGTCCGCGAACTGATCGGTACCTTCAGTCCGGCGCTCGCCGGCCGCGTGCAGCTGCACGAGGGCCCGGCGCCGATCTTCGAGGGTCACCACGTCGAGCGCGAGATCGAGCGGGCGCTTCACCGCAAGGTCTGGCTGAAGAGCGGCGGCTACCTCGTGTTCGACCGGACGGAGGCGGCGACCGTCATCGACGTCAACACCGGCAAGTACGTCGGGAAGACCGACCTCGCGAGCACGATCCTCAAGACGAACATCGAGGCGGCGCGGGAGATCGCGCGGCAGATCCGGCTGCGGGACATTGGCGGCATCATCCTGATCGACTTCATCGACATGGAGTCCCTGCAGCACCGGCGGGCTGTCCTCGACGCGCTCGGCGACGCGGTCCGCGCCGACCGGACGAAGATCCACATCATCGACCTCACCGGCCTCGGGCTCGTCGAGATGACGCGGAAGCGCGTCTACCAGGACCTCGAGGAGCTGATGCGGATTCCGTGCCCGTACTGCGAAGGTCGCGGCCGGGTCCTCTCGCCGCGCAGCGTCGCGGTGCGCGCGCGGCGTGAACTGCGGCGGCTCGCGCAGACCGCGCGGGCGGCCTGCGTCGTCGCCGAGGTGCACCCCGACGTCGCGGTCCTGCTCGAAGAGGACCCGGCGTGGCGGCGGGCGCTCGAACAGGCCACCGGCAAGCGCGTCCTCGTGCTGCCGCGGCCGGGCATCCATCTCGACCGCGCGGTGGTCCGGCAGGCCGATACCCCGGAAGCCGCCGCGCGGCAGGCGGCCCAGGGCGACGGCGCGGGCGAGGCGATTTGGCTCGATCCCGTGCGCGGCGAGCCGCTCAACGTGCCGGACGACGAGACCGTCGACGCGCGGATGCTGCGCCCGATCGAAGCGTCCCGTCCCGGCGTGCTCGTACGGCTTTGGGCCTGGGTGCGGGGCCGGCGTCCCGAACGTGAGCCGTCGCCCCCCCCGATCGAAGCCGCTCCGCTGCCGCTCATGTCGCCGAACGGGCCGGCGCGGCCGCGGCGCCGCGGGCGGGGGAGGGGCGGCCGCCGCCGGCGTCCCGCCGAGGAGCGGTCGTAGGGGCGACGTCATTTGACACCATTTGATTGTCAATGGTAGGATTTCGTGGTGCCTACGAACGTTACGATGGGGGACTAAGTATGTACGCGGTCATCGATCGAGGCGGAAAGCAGATGCGCGTCGAGCAGGGCCAGGTCGTGGACGTGGACCGGCTGTCCGCGGACAAGGGGGCCGAGGTTGTGTTGGGCCGAGTCCTGATGGTCGTGGACGCCGACAACGTGCAGTGCGGCACGCCGGTGGTCGAGGGCGCGCAGGTCATGGCCAAGGTGCTGTCGCACGGACGGATGCGCAAGGTGACGGTCGGCAAGTTTCGGCCGAAGAAGCATTACCGCCGCAGGGTCGGGCACCGGCAGCCGCTCAGTCGCGTGCGGATCGAGCGGATCGAGTTGGGAGGTGCCCGCCGTGGCGCATAAGAAAGGCGGCAGCAGTTCTCGGAACGGACGTGACAGCAACGCGCAGCGGCTCGGGATCAAGCGGTTCGCCGGCGAGACGGTGTCCGCCGGCAGCGTGCTCGTGCGCCAGCGCGGCACCCGCTACCGTCCCGGGGAAAACGTGGGGATCGGCCGGGACGACACGCTATTCGCGCTCGCCGGCGGCGTGGTGCGGTTCGAGCGGCGCGGCCGCGACGGCCGCCAGGTTTCGGTCTACCCGGCCGGCGCCTAACGGCGGAGACGAGCCGTGAGGCCCCGGACGCAGCGCGTCCGGGGCCTCGTCATTGGCGATGTTCATTGATCGGGCGGCGATCCAGGTGAAGGCGGGCGGCGGCGGCAACGGCGTCGTTGCCTTCCGGCGCGAGAAATACGTGCCGAAGGGGGGTCCGTCCGGCGGAGACGGCGGCCGCGGCGGCGACGTGATCCTGCGCGTCGACCCGAACCTGAACACGCTCCTGCCGTTTCGCTACCGGCGGCTCTTCCGCGCGACGCGCGGCGCCCACGGCGAAGGCTCGCGCCGCAGCGGCCGGGCCGGCCGGGACGCGGTAGTCGCCGTCCCGCCCGGGACCATCGTCGTCGATGCCGCCACCGGCGACGTCGTCGCAGACCTCGTCCGGCCCGGGGACCGGGTCGTCGTGGCGCGCGGCGGCCGCGGCGGCCGCGGCAACGCGCACTTCGCGACGCCGACGCATCGGGCGCCGCGCCGGGCCGAGCCCGGCGAGCCCGGCCAGGAGCGCGCGCTGCGGCTCGAACTGCGCCTCCTAGCCGACGTCGGCCTCGTCGGACTGCCGAACGCCGGGAAGTCGTCGCTGCTCGCCCGCATCTCGGCGGCGCGGCCCAAGATCGCGGACTACCCGTTTACGACGACGGAGCCGATGCTGGGCGTGGTGCCCCTGCCCGATGCCGACGGTATCGTCGTTGCCGACATCCCGGGCCTCATCGAGGGCGCGCACCGCGGCGCGGGGCTGGGACATGAATTCCTCCGACACATCGACCGGACGCGTGTGCTGGTGCATCTCGTGGACCTCAGCGCCCCTGATCCGGAGGCGGCGGTGGCGACAGTGACGCGTGAACTCGCGCAATACGCGCCGGCGCTCGTCGGGCGGCCGACGCTCGTTGCCGGCAACAAGATCGACCTTCCCGAAGCGCGCGCGCGCGCGGATGCTTTTGTCGCGTCCGCGGCGGCGCAGGGCCGTCCCGCGGTGGCGATCTCGGCGGCGACGGGAGAGGGCATTCCGGCGCTTGTCGCGGCGATGCTGCGGTTGCTGCGCGCGGCGGCTCCGCCGGAAACCGGCCGGCGCGACGCCTTGCCGGAGGAGGGCATCGGCGTGGCCGAGAACCTCGCCTCTGATGCCCGTACGGCCGAGACCGGCGCACGGAAGCGTAAAGCGGCGGGGGGTGGCCGTGGGTAGGGTCGGGATCATGGGCGGCACGTTCGATCCCGTCCACTACGGTCACTTGGTAACCGCGGACGAAGCACGCTGGCGGTTCGGCCTGAGCGCCGTGATCTTCGTGCCGAACCGCCATCCGCCCCACAAAGATCCGCGCGATGTCTCCCAGCCGGAAGATCGCTACCTGATGACATTTCTCGCGACCGTCACGAATCCGGCTTTCTCCGTGTCGCGGCTCGAGATCGAGCGGCCCGGGCCCTCGTACACGGTCGATACGATCCAGGAGCTGCGCCGGCAGTATCCCGACGCGGACCTCTACTACATCACCGGCGCGGATGCGCTCGGGCAAATCCTTCGCGGCGAATGGCGCGAGACCGCGAAGTTGCTCGAATTGTGCCAGTTCATTGCCGCCAACCGTCCGGGCTACCACCTCGATCCGGAGGCGTGGTCATCGATCCCGGCGCCGCTGCGGGCGCATCTGCACAACGTGCACGCACTCGAGATCCCGGCGATGGCGATCAGCAGCACCGATATTCGGGCCCGCGTGCGCGGGGGGCGTCCGATCCGGTATCTTGTGCCGGAAGCGGTCGAAGGCTACATCGTGAAGCACCGCCTGTACACCAGGGCGCGGACTCCGGCCGGGGCGGACGCCGAGGGGGGCGGGGGCGCCTAGTGGATTCACGCGGCAAGGCGCTGCTGGCCGCGGACGCCGCGGAGTCCAAGCTGGCCGGTGACGTGATCGTCCTCGACCTTCAGGAACACACGCCGGTCACCGACTACTTCGTCATCGCGAGCGGCACCACGCGCGTGCAGATTCGGGCGATCACCGAGGCGGTCGAAGAGGCGATGAAAGACGCCGGCGTGCCGAAACCGCGCGCGGAAGGCCGCGATGACGGCCGGTGGGTGCTGCTGGACTTCGGTGACGTGGTCGTGCACGTGATGAACCCCCGCGAGCGCGAATACTACAACCTCGAGCGCCTCTGGGGCGACACGCCGATCCTCGAGCGGTGAAATGCTGTTGACGCTGCGCCCCGCGGAGTCCGGCGACGCGGAGACGATTCTGCGTCTGTACGAGGGTGTCTACCACGGCGGCTACTCCGCGTGCTTCGGCCGCTACGGCATCCTCGGCCCTAAGGACGTCTGGTGGATCCAGTCCGAGAAAGACGTCGTGGTGTTGGAGTTGAACCGCGAGCCGGCCGGCCTGCTGGTGTTCGGCCGGGACAAAAACCGCTTGCTCGCGGAAGAAGTGCTGCTGTTGCCGGACGCCCTGCGGCAGGCTCCGACCGCGCAGGCGCTGCGGACCGTGGTGGACCGCGTCGACGCCGAGCTCAGCCGCCGTTTCCAGGAGGCGCGGCAGGACCGGCTGCGCCTGCGCACGGCGGAGCGCAATCCGCTCGGCATGCGGCTCATCGTCACCGGCCAATTCACGATCGCGGACGCGCTCGTCGTCTCGAGCCTCGATCTGCCGTCCGCCGCCGCGGGCGCCGAACCGGCGCCCGACGTCGGTACGATTCCCGAGGGCTACGTCGTGCGCCGGGCGTTCGCCGGACAGGATGAGGAGGTCGTCGCGCAGCTCGACGAGGAGTGTCTCGGTGGTCGGGCGGAGCGCCACGAGCTCGCGCACCACCTCGGCGGCCGGGACGTTCGGACATTTCTCGCCACCCGCGACGGCTACCCGGTCGGCTATGTGGTGGCGGCCGCCCGCGACAACGTCGGGGAGTGGCGGCTCGGCGTGCGTGAGACGCACCGCCGCCGCGGGGTCGGAACCGTGCTCGCGCGCACGGCGCTAGCGGCCCTCGGCGCGCGCGGCGTCCACATGGTGGTCGGTACGCATTGGGCCGGGGACGTCGTCGCGGAGGCGTTCGGGTCGGCGCTCGGCTTCACGACCGAGCGCGTCTACCTCTACGCTGAACGGCCGCTCTGACTCGCGTCCCGTTCACACGGCGCTCACCCGGGGCGGGCGTAGACCGCTTCGCGGTGGTTCGTTATAATACGCTTTGTCCCGTACGGTTCGCGCGGGCCTGTAGCTCAGCGGGAGAGCGCCTCTTTGGCGTAGAGGAGGTCGAGGGTTCAATTCCCTCCAGGTCCACCACCTGAAAGCAAGGCGTGGCGCGGGTTTCAGCGGTTTCAGTGCGCCGTCGCCTCGCCGCTTGGAACCGGAGTTTTCACTAGCAATTCATTAGCAATCGCCGCGACCTGTTCTTGAGCCGCCGGGTCCGCGTGGATGTAGCGGTCCTGCGTGAACGATGCCCGGCTGTGTCCGAGCCGGTCTGCGATGTGGCGGGCGTCGATATGCTGCGCGTTCAGGAACGTCGCCTGAAGATGCCTCAAATCGTGCAGCCGGAAGCGCGGCAGTTTGAGACGCGTCAGCCGATCAAAGTGGTCGCGATTCCTGAGATTGCTCGGATTGAGCGGACGGCCCCGGTCGCCTACGAACAGCAATCCGGCATCACGATACTTCGGGCCAAGTTTGAGGCGCCGTTCATGCTTCCACAAGAGCGCCAGGCGGATCGCTTCAATCGCTTCAACGGGAAGGAGCACGGTCCGCCGTCCGCGCTTGGTTTTCGGCTGCCCATACGCGGGATTGCGGC